>NZ_JAHCZC010000271.1:0-407 GCF_018501135.1 Campylobacter sp. 2018MI13
TTAGGCAGCATCGATGTGCGCGGACGTACCAGTGGCAAGGTGACGCGAGTACGTCGCGGTGACCTCGATATGTTGGCTCGCAGCGACATCGTCCTGCAGCCAGGAGATCGGGTGCTGTGTGTTGTGCCAGCTCATCGCCTTTCCGACGCTGCGGACCTCTTTGGCGACTCTGAGGCTCACGTCTCCCAAGTGGATGCTCTGTCTTTGGGATTGGGTGCTGCTCTTGGCTTATTGCTCGGTGCCCTCATGGTGGCCCTGCCCAGGGGGTTGCAGTTCGAGCTGGGAACCGCTGCTGGGCCGCTGGTCATGGGCATGATCTTGGGATCGATTCACCGCACGGGGCCGCTGCGGTGGCAATTGCCGCACGCGACGAACGCGATTCTGCGTCAGCTCGGGCTCATGATCTT
>NZ_JAHCZC010000272.1:0-407 GCF_018501135.1 Campylobacter sp. 2018MI13
GCTCGGCCAAGGAGACGACATCACGCCGGATCGTGGCCGCACTGGCCCCCAAGGCTGATGCCATGTCGCGGAGGGGAACCTCGTCGCGATCCCGTAGCATAGCCACAATGGCGACCATACGATCATTGCGGCGCGAAGCCGCTGAATGGGCGTCCGATGGCATTGTCCCCTCCCAGTTCGCCTGACGGGCTTGCGTGACATTGTGAGCGTTTCTGTGCTGATCCTACCGTGCTGGTAGCAGTGATGGGAGCAAGGGTGCAGCATAGTTGACATCGTTTGTGGCCCCCCATCACGTGATGCTCGACAATGGAAGCGTGATACGACAGGTATGCCGTGTCGTAGTCTGTTGCGCCGATTCCCCGGTGTCTCGATCAGGTAGGGCCACACCGGTGAGCACAGTAACGGCG
>NZ_JAHCZC010000273.1:0-405 GCF_018501135.1 Campylobacter sp. 2018MI13
CGCTTATCTCGCATTATGAAAGCATGATTGGTGAAGCGAGCATTTTGGCAATTTTCATCTCTTCCATTACGGGGACTGCCGGTAATGCCGGGACGCAAAGCTTAGCCGTTGCCGTCAGGCGTCTTGCTGAAAAAGAAGAGGATCAGCCTTCTTGGTATAAACAGTTTTTGACAGAGTTTTTCACTGGTCTTTTGACGGGGTTCGTTACGGGCTTGACAATTTTTCTGATTGTCGGCATTTGGAAGCAAAATTTCGTTTTGGGATTCGTAATCGGCATGGCAATGATGTGTGCCATTACGGTTGCCAATCTTGCCGGAAGCTTTATTCCGAATTTGATGGATCGAATCGGGGTCGATCCTGCCGTTGCTTCAGGACCGTTTATTTCGACTTTGAGCGATTTAACGT
>NZ_JAHCZC010000274.1:0-405 GCF_018501135.1 Campylobacter sp. 2018MI13
GTGAGGGCAAGGTCATGCCCCTGACGTGATGCCAACCGGACATGGGGTCTGCCTGTGTCTTGGCCGTTTTGGAGCGCCGCCTCGCATACCGGGCTTGTCACCGCCCATGTGCCTGCCCTGATTTCCCGCCGACTGTACCCATTCTCCCCGCAGTGGGTCTCGCTCAGCGTGGGTGAACTGCCAACCCGTGGTTATTTTTCCCGATACGTGGGGAGCGGTGCCATTGGGGTGCTTGAGACCTTCGGGGGCTGACAGAAATCGTCACGTGAAGATATGGGGTTGATTCAGGGATGGCTCAATATCGTCGAGGGCTCAGCGATGCCCCGATCCGTCGCGAGCTGACGAAAAATGTCAGGGGAGAAGAGACAGCGAGAAAAACCTGCGCCGCATGCCGCTTACCTATAC
>NZ_JAHCZC010000275.1:0-404 GCF_018501135.1 Campylobacter sp. 2018MI13
CGCCAGCAGCGCGTCCTGGAAGCCGCCAAGCTTCTCGGCCTGGAGGACTTCCTTAACCGTAAGCCGAAGGCACTCTCCGGTGGTCAGCGTCAGCGCGTCGCCATGGGTCGTGCGATTGTTCGTAACCCACAGGTCTTCCTCATGGACGAGCCATTGTCGAACCTCGATGCCAAGCTGCGCGTCCAGACCCGTACCCAGATCGCCGCCCTGCAGCAACGCCTTGGCGTGACCACCGTCTACGTGACCCACGATCAGGTTGAGGCCATGACGATGGGCGACCGCGTTGCTGTTATGAGGGACGGCGTTCTACAACAGGTCGATTCTCCTCTCGCTCTTTACGACACTCCGAAGAACCTCTTCGTCGCTGGCTTCATCGGCTCCCCCGCTATGAACCTCATGGAAGG
>NZ_JAHCZC010000029.1:0-19564 GCF_018501135.1 Campylobacter sp. 2018MI13
ATTTTTATACATTGATTATAAAAGGCGATGTGGAATTTAAAACAATTCATAATGATAATTTAAAAGCTCATTCAAGTATTATTAATAATACTAATATTATTAGAATTTCATCAGATGATAATGATTTAGCTATGAAATATATTAATGATATTAAAAGCAATTTTTTGCATAAAGGAGGTATGAAGTTAATCTTAGCAAGACAATAAAAATATAATAATTTTATAAAACTAATTTTGTAAAGGAGAAATTATGACATTAACAAAAAAAGAGCAAGAAAAACTCTTATTAAGCTATGCAGCAGTAGTTGCTAGAAAGCGTTTAGACAATGGTCTTAAGTTAAATTGCCCTGAAGCAATTGCTATTATAAGTGATTATGTAATGGAAGGTGCAAGAGCAGGTAAGAGCGTAAGCGACCTTATGAACGAAGGTAAAAATGTTTTACGCAAAGACCAAGTTATGGAAGGTGTTGCTGATATAGTAAATGAAGTTCAAATTGAAGCTACTTTCAAAGATGGAACTAAATTAGTAACTATCCATAATCCAATTAACTAAGGAGGAATTATGAAATTAGGTGAAATAATTTATGCACAAGGTGATATAGTTTGCAACGAAGGTCGTGAAAGTATAGAAATTGAAGTTGTAAATACAGGAGATAGACCAGTTCAAGTAGGTTCTCATTATCATTTTTATGAAACAAATAAACTTTTAGAATTTGATAGAGAAAAAGCTCGTGGAAAGCGTTTAGATATTATTAGTGGAACTGCAGTTCGTTTTGAACCAGGTATGAAAAAAAGTGTTAAGTTAATTGATTTAGCAGGTAGTCGTGAAGTTTGGGGACAAAATTGCAAAATCAATGGTAAATTAGATAAATAAGGAGCAATAATGTTTAAAATAACTAGAGCAGAATACGCATCTCATTTTGGACCAACTACTGGTGATAGTATAAGATTAGCTGATACAAATCTTTTTGCTAGAGTTGAAAAAGACTATACAAAATACGGCGAAGAGTGCAAATTCGGTGGTGGAAAAACTCTTCGTGATGGTATGGGTCAAAACTCAAGATTTTTAGATAAAGATGTAGTTGATTTAGTAATTACAAATGCACTTATAATTGATTATACAGGTATTTATAAAGCAGATATAGGTATTAAAAATGGAAAAATCCACGCAATTGGTAAAGGTGGAAACCCTGATATTACTGATGATATTGACTTTGTAACTGGAGTTGGCACTGAAGCACTTGCAGGAGAAGGTCTTATAGTTACAGCAGGTGGGATTGATACTCATATACATTTTATAAATCCTGAACAAGTTGATGAAGCTTTAAGCAATGGTATTACTACTTTATTTGGTGGTGGAACAGGTCCAAACGATGGTTCTAAGGCTACAACTTGCACCCCTGGTATATTTAATATAAAAAGAATGCTTCAAGGCACTGATGATTTACCTATTAATATAGGTCTTTATGCTAAAGGTCATGGTTCTAATGTAGAAGTGAATTTAGAACAACTTCGTGCAGGTGCAGCAGGACTTAAAATTCACGAAGACTGGGGAACTACAAAAAGTGCTATTGATAACGCATTAAAAGCTGCAGAGATTGCTGATGTATCAGTAGGTATTCACACAGATACATTAAATGAATATGGTTGCGTAGAAGATACAAAAGCAGCAATTAATGGTAGAACTATTCATACATTCCATACAGAAGGTGCTGGTGGCGGTCATGCTCCTGATATTATTAAATTAGCAGGTGAGCCAAATATTTTACCAGCTTCAACAAACCCAACAATGCCATTTACAGTTAATACTATTGAAGAGCATTTAGATATGTTAATGGTTTGCCATCACTTAAGCAAAAATGTTAAAGAAGATGTTGCTTTTGCTGATAGTAGAATTAGAAAAGAAACAATCGGTGCTGAAGATGTATTGCACGATATGGGTGTAATCTCAATTATGAGTAGTGATTCTCAAGCTATGGGAAGAATTGGTGAAGTTGTAAGTAGAACTTGGCAAACAGCTCATAAGATGAAAATACAGCGTGGAGCATTAGGTAATGATAGTGAATATTCTGATAATGAGCGTATTAAAAGATATATTGCAAAATATACAATAAATCCAGCAATAGCAGCAGGAATTTCTACTTATGTAGGTAGTGTTGAAGTTGGTAAAATCGCTGATTTAGTATTATGGGATCCAAAATCATTTGGAACTAAACCTAAATTAATAATTAAAGGTGGATTTTGCTTACATTCAGTAATGGGAGATAGCAACGCATCAATTCCAACTCCACAACCAGTAATGCATAGAAAAATGTTTGGTGCTTTAGGTGTTGCATTACACGAAACTTGCTATAGTTTTATGTGCAAAATGGCAGTAGATGCAAATGTTGCTAAAGAATACGGAATTAAAAAACAAGTATTACCAATACAAGGTGCAGCTAGTGCTAAAAAATCTGATATGAAATTAAACAATGCAACTCCAAAAATTGAAGTTGATCCACAAACTTATGTAGTAACAGTTGATGGAGAAGTTGCATATAGCGAACCAGCTACAGAATTACCACTAACTCAAAGATATTATTTATTTTAGGAGAAAAAATGATAGTAAAAACCATACTAGGCAATATAAAAGATTATGATACTAAAGGCAAAATGATAGATAATGTAAAAGTTTCGCCTGATGATAGATTAAAACACATACTTCGCTTAACAAGTGATAGTGGAGTAGAAATTGGCATAAGCCTAGATAATGGTCATTTTCATAATGGCGATGTTTTAGGCGAAGATGATAAGAGAGTTTTTGTAATAGAATGTTTGCCACAGAGTGTAATTTTGATTAAGCCAAAAGATATGATGCAAATGGGTTTTGTAGCTCATTCAATAGGCAATAGACATATGCCTGCTGTTTTTGAAGATGGTTTTATGATAGTTGAAGATGATTATTTAATAATTGAGTGGCTAGAAGAAAATCAAGTAAGCTATGAAAAAACGCAAAAAGTTTTGCGTCATGCTTTAAAACACGCGAGTCATCATCACTAATGTTAGGGCAGTTTTTATTTGATAGTGCCTTTGCAAATGGTGCTTATTCGCATAGTTTTGGTTTAGAAAGCTATATTTCTTGGGGCGTTGTAAAAGACGCTTCAAGCTTTCAAAAATGGTTAGAAAGTTATATGCTAGATGTATTTGCTACTAGCGATGGTGCTATTTATGCTATTGCTTGTGGTTTAAAGGGTAAAAAATTAAGTTTATTAAAATTAGCAAAAGTAGCTAATTCATCAATGGCTAGTGCTGAATGCAAGGCTGCAGGTATTAGTATGGCAAGAGCTACTTTAAAAAATACAGAATTTATGCACGATGAATATGCAAGTTGGTATTATAAGGCTTGTGAGAACGATGAATTTTGCAATCCTGCTATTGCTTTTAGTGTTTTAGGGCAAAATATGGCTGTTGAATACGCATATTCAAGTATAAAAACACTAACTCAAAATGCAACTCGTGCTATACCATTATCTTATAAAAAATCAAGCGAGTTATTACATATTAATTTAGATTTAGCTAAACGCTCTGCTGATAAATCAATGCAAATTGCTAAAAGTTTTATAGAAAAAGGATTTTTTAGTTTGCAATTATTAGATGAAAATGATTTAAATAAATATCATTTGTTTTCTACTCATCACGAATTAGATTTAGGAATGTTAGCTCACGAAAAACTTGATTTTAGATTGTTTATGAGTTAAATCATTAGAATTTGAAAATATAAAAAAGGTAATAAATTAATAATTTATACCTTTTTTAATCTATTAAAATAATTTTTGTAATTCTTCTTCGCTTAATTTTTTAGAATTATATTTGATTAAATAAATATCATCTTTTTTATTAATATCTATAACAAATTCGCTTTCTTTTAAAGGAGCTTTATTAGATTTATAAGTCTTAAAATCATTAGGATTATCCATAGTTTTTAGGATAAAAAACCAAATAGCACAAACAAAAGCAATCAGCATTAAAAACTCATTTTCCAAATCAGCGTGCATAAAAATCCCACATAAAAACGCTCCTAAAAACGAGCCAAAATATCCGCAAGAATTTGAAAATCCTAATACTAAACCTTTTTGTCTAGCTTTGCAAATCTTAGAAATTGAGCTTTGCATAATAGGCTCGTGCAGACAAAATGCAATAAAATATAAAACAACAGCTAAGAAAAATAAATAATAACTAGAGCTTAAAAATATTAAATATGATAGGAAAAATAATGCAACTCCGCTTAATAATATAGTCTTACTTTTGCCTTTTGACTCGCCAATAACTCCACCAACTCCCATAGCCAAAAAGCCAAAAAACATAGCTACGCTATAAATAATCCATAAATTATCACTATTTTTATGAAATATATTTACATAAGCTAAAGGAATTAGCATAAAGGTGCTTGAGCTTAGCATTTTTTGTAAAAAGCAAGTTAGATAAAGTTTGTTTAAATTAGCACTTATGAATGCTTCTTTAAAAGGGATTTTTTCTTGTTTTATAATTTCTTTTTCTTTAGGTAAAAAGGCTAATAATACAATACACAAAATGCTTAAAATCGCACTTATATAAAATAAAGCCCCAAGCCCTAAAAAACTAGCAATAACAGAACCCAAAATAATAGCTACAACAAAGCTAAGTCCAATAGCTCCACCCATTAACGCCATTGCTTTTGCTCTATCTTTTTCACTAGTTAAATCAGCAATCATAGCAGTAGCAACCCCGCCAATTGCTCCCATACCTTGTAAAACCCTACCAACAAGCATTGTATAAATATCACTTGCACTTGCACAAATTAAACAACCTATTATAAAGATTATTAGTCCCATAAGCATAGTTTTTTTACGACCGATTTTATCACTTAATGCTCCAAAAGGCACACTAAAAATCATTTGAAAAATTGCGTAAATTCCAACAATAAGTCCAGCCAATACATCATTAGCTCCGTTTAACTTATGCGAATACAAGCTAATCACAGGTAAAACAATAAAAAGCCCAAAAAATCTTGAAGCAATAATAAAACTTAAAATCAAGGTATTTTTATTCATAATCTATCCTTTTTGATAAAAGATTATTTTACTCCTAAATTTATTTACCGCCAATTTAACTAGAAGAATTTTCATATTTTAAATTCTAAAAATCTTCAAATTTTTCTTATAATTTACAAAAAATTTATGCTAAACTAAGAAAAATTTTATATATCTTGGGAGCTTTATTTGAAAATTATTGTATTACTTTTATTTAATTTGCTAATTTTTGCAGATGAATTAAAGTTCGGTATTGTATATGCTTATCAAGATAAAAATTATTCTAAACAAATAAATGATTGTTTATTAAATCCATCTTTAGGTAATGTTAATGGTTATAATGGATTTTTAGGAGATTATTTAAAATTATGTTCTAGCTTAGGAATAAAAACAGAAAATAAAAATGATAAAATTGTATATTGTCTAAATAACGATAAAAAGCTCAACGGGGGGGGGTATTTAGATATAATCAATGCTAAAGCAAATCCAAATACATTAGAATTTTATTCATCAAGTGCTGATGATAATTCTTATAAGAGCTTAATTAATTCTAATCAAGATAGTTTTTCATTTATAGTAGAAAATAAAAATAATATTAAAACATATATAGAAGAGCTTTATAAATTGTATTCAGTGGATACTACTGGTAGAATTAAAATAGAATATAAAAAGACTTTAAATGATGCTGTTTATTATCTAATTGACCAAAGTCCTATAAAAACTACAAATAATGAAGATAATAAATTAATTAACGACTTTTATAACTACATAATAGCAAATCCAAGTGTTAATATGACTAGTGATTGGGAAGACAGATTTAAGCAAATAAGAAATATGCAAGCTAAAAATTCTCATATTTTTTATAGTGATATTTTTAAGGAAAAGGCATTTTTAAAGAATTTAAGAGCTGCATATAATGAATACTCATCATATCCTTTACCTAGACAAAACGAAGGTAAGTGCTATATTTTTGATATTTTTGCTTATGATACAAGTAATTTAGGTAAGAATGTAATTAGGTCTAGTAATTTTAAATATTCTCATCAAAATAGTAAGTATTATTCAAGTGATTTGATTACAAATTATAGTATTCATAAAAGCTCTCTTGTTAGAAAGGGTATATATGAATCAACATTCGCAGGAGAAGAAGTTAAATTTAGTATTAATTTAAGAGCTTTAAATGCGATAGCTAAAGGCGAAATTAAATTAAGTTTTTATCCAGACGCTAGTAATTTAGAAATTAAAAATGAAAAAATCTATTTAAAGGATAGAAATAAAGCTTTATTAAAAAGAGAAGCTGATGCTAAATATTATATGAGTGGTAGCAAACAATCAAAATGCCAATTAAATCTAGTAGAAAATACTAAAGAATTGGTTTTTAATTTAGGCAATTGTTTAATTAATCAAAAAAATATTGAAATTACAGAAAGAATTAGGGGTTTTGAAAGACCTATATTTCAAGAAAGTGGTAAAAGTATAATCAAAGGTTCTGTAGGTATTCCTTTAGTAAATGATTATCAAAATATATATACTTTATATACCAATAATAATGAAAAAGTAATTATAAATAATGCTAAAAACTCTAATGCAAAAAAGGCAAAATTAGTAAATACTATGCTAGAAAATGAAGAATATTTCATAGGGCTTAGCAATAAATATTCAAATATTAGTAGAGTTTATATTGACTTTTTGCCTAATTCTAATTTTGAAATTCTTAATGTCTATAATGCAAATTCTAAAATAGATAAAATCACTGAAGGTGCGTGTGCTGGTAAGTATTTATTAAATGATGAATTAATCCTTAGGATAAAGACAAATCAAGCAATCAAACAAACAAGTATTAAATATAATCAGTATTTTGAAAAGACTAATCAAAACAATGAATTAGTATGCGAACAAATGATAAATGATAATTATAACTATACTTTTGCTAGCAATGATTTTGCTATTAGACCTAAAGAATTTAGTTTAGGCATTTCATCGTTAAATCAAGAAGCATTTCAAAATACTTTAAATAGTTTTGTATCAAGAGAATTGAAAAATTATTCAAATCTAGCAATTGGAATAGCTAATTTAGTGATTAGTTATGATAATACTACTAAAAAATTTGCCTTATTAAATAATGAAAATAATAAAATTACAATTTTTGCTAACGACAATCGTGTAAGAAATAAAGAAAAATATGGAGTAGCTTTTATAAATAATGGTAAGTTTGATTTAAATATTAATTTTCCTTTAGCTACTGATGGTTTAATAGAATTAGCAGAAACTAATTTTACAAAACATGACCAAGAATTAGATATTTGTATTCAAGATGAATTTGATTTAGATAGTGCAAATACTTTAAAAAATGGAAAAATTTCTTGTTTTATACCTATTAAAAAAGCCTTAAATATTGAGTTTTTATCACAAACAAAAGCTATTAAAAACGAATATATAACTTGCAAAAAAGATATGCAAAAATGCAAACTTAATCAAGACAATTCAATAGGTATTAAAAATATAGCTTATGATAAACTTATGCTAGGAGATAATGCGGGCTTGGTTTATAATCTTTATTTGTTAAGTTCAAATTCTAATAACAAATTTGTTCCAACAAAATTTAAAAATGATATAAATTTAATGATAGATGTAGGCAATTTAAATGGTTTAGTAGTAAATGAAGGCAATTTAAAAACCTTACATATTAGCAAAAACGATTTAAATCAAGCATTTAAATTGGCTTTTAATAATTTAGGAGAAAATACAAGATTATCTAATCTAAACGAATACTTGCAAGATGAGGCAAGTTATAAAAATACTACGCAATTTACTTTCAAAAAGGACAAGCCAAGACCTTTACAAAAGGTTACAATCAGTGTCTATGTAGATGGTAAAGATGAGTTTAATATAACTTATAATAATGTTTATGATATAGCTTATACAGGCTTAATATTTAAAGATATTAATACTACTAATCAAGCTTTAGAATTTAAAAAAGATTATGATTTTGGGTATTATGATGAGGTAGATGGGAAATTAAGTTTTATTAAAGATAATATTATTTTAGATGATTTATTGTCTAAAATTGACTTTATACCAACCTATAACAGCACTCAATTTATTAATAATAGTTTTCATAATATTTCAAATTCTTCATACACAAAAGATACTATAAAATTTGTTCCTAAAGCAGGATTTGAGTATCTTTCAAATACTAAAAATACCTTTACAATAGAGTTTAAATAATCTTAAGCCCCTTTAATGGGGGCTTATTTTTCTACGCAAAATAAAGCCCAACTTAATTCTTGTTTGATTAAATCTTTATCGTTTTCATATAGATTTTTTAGTTTTTCAATTTGAATATCATTTAGTTTTTTGTAAGAAAACTCAACGCTTTTTTGTAAATCTTCATAAGTTTTATAATAATTTTGATTTTTTATAGTGATTTTATTTAAAGTGAAAAAATACCCAAGCTCATTTAAAATATTTGCAGCGTAAATATAATTAGGCGTTGCAATTATGTCTAAATCAAGGGCATTTATGATTTTTTCGTGTATGTAAGAACTATCGATTTTATATGTAAAATATAGCCTTTTTTTCGTGCAGTTTAAAAGAATTTGCAATGCTTTTGCTAGGTCATTAACATCTAAACACCTACTAGCAAAAACCAAATCCCAACTACCATCTAAATCATCATAAGAGCCTTGAATTATCCTTGCATTAGGGCAATTTATCTTAGCAAACTCAAGCATTTTAGGAGAAAAATCACATAAAGTAATATTGTTTATTAAAGAGTGCTTAGCTAAAAAAGCACTCCCACAAGCAAAATCAAGCAAACTATCACACCCACTAAAATCAACTTGCTTTAAAAATTCTCTCACATAAGCTTCGTGTTTTGCGTAATCATTAAAACTTTGAGCTTTTTTATCCCACTCACTTGCGTCCTTACTCTTAAAATCACTCAAATTCTTTTGCTCAATATAAAGATTTTTAAATGATATTTTAGAAAGATTGTTTGCTTTTAGCATAAATTCTCCTTAAAAACTTGGAATTAATATATCTTTAAACTTAGTATTTAAAAACTCTCTCATTTTTTCACTTCTCATAGCCTTAAGCAAAGCTTTAGTTTTAGGGCTATTTAAATCATTGGCTCTAACAGCTAAAACGCTAGCATAATCACTATCGCTACTTTCGTGCAATATAGAATCCTTAATAGGATTTAGTCCTGCTAGTAGGGCGTAATTTGTATTAATTATTGCTAAATCACATTCATTAAGTGTTCTTGTTAGTTGTGGAGCTTCTATTTCTTTTATTGTAAGTTTTAATGGATTATCTTTAATATCTAATACTGATTTTGTGCTAGATTTTGCATCTTCATTAAAGCTTATTATATTATTTAAGGCTAGTAAATCTAAAGCCCTAGCACCATTAATAGGGTCGCTTGGTATATAAACTAAGGCATTTTTAGGTAAATCTTTAATATCTTTAATAGTATTTGAATACGCTGCCATTGGACCTAGAAATATTTTTCCTGCACTAACTAGATTTGTCCCTCTTTCTTCGTTAAAGCTTTCTAAAAATTGTCTAATTTGAGTAAAATTCGCATCTAATTCTTTATCATTTAGAGCATAATTTGGGACTATGTAATTATCAAATTCTATGATTTCTAGTTTGTATCCTTGATTTTCAACCAAGTCTTTTACATTTTCTAAAATCATAGCAGTTGGATATGGAGTTACTCCGATTTTGATTAATTTTTCATCAGCATTTAAGCTTAATAAACATAAAAATATTAATAATTTTTTCATTTGTTTTCCTTTAATTTTTAAGGTGCTTACCGCACAACAATTAAAGAAAATGTTTTTACATTTTCTTTCTAGCCCACGCTTGCTTTTTATTCATTTTTGCGTCTAGCTAGAAAGTTTAGCTAGACGCTAACGCATCTGCATCATTTATAATCCTTTTTAATTTTTTAAAGCTAATCTTAATTATAAATATTAAATAAAATAATAAAAATACTTATATTTTTTATAAGTTGTGTAAAAAAGTAACAAAATATTAAGGAATAATTTTTGCTTTCCTTTTAATACATTAAATTAAAAGGAAATCAAATGAGAATAGAAAGTATTTCAATTTTTGATGAAGCCAAACTTCAAAAAGCTCAAAAGGCTGCAGGTGTATCATTTTCATCTATTTTTGCAAGCGAATTTGCAAGAGTAAATCCTAAGCTAGAAACTCAAGCTAAGTATTCGCTAGATAAAGACATAATAGACGCTTCAAATATCTTTATAGATAGGTTTAATAATTCAAGATTTAAGGTATTTGATAATACTCACGATTTAACTAAGCTAAATTCTAATATATCTTGGCAAGGAGATTTAACAAAAGCTAAGATTTACAATGCTACCGAGTTTGGTTATAGCGTTGATAGCAGTGGCTTTTTAGGAGCTGATTTTAACAAAGCTGCAGGCTTGCCAAATGATTTTAAAATCCATTCAAGCACACTAAAAGAAATCTCAAGGCAAAATAACCTAATGACTATGCCACAAGTTGGGATTTTTAATAATATTTATGAAAATATTGATTACGCAGACACTATTAAACACCAATTTAGATTATACGAGCAAATTGTAGGAAATGTAGCCGAGTTTAGCAAAGATGATATTGCTAATATGCCAAATTATGTTGATTTGGTTGGACTTAAAATCAATAATGGCTATACATTTGATTATTCACACGCAAATGTTGGCAATAAGTATTATGAGAATAAGGAAAATGCTTTACAAATAGGCTTTAAGTTTGATTATGATTTAAGCGTAAATAATAGCAGAAAGCTTAATTTTGATTTAAGTCCTTATATAAAAGATGGTGAGATTTCTAATGCAGGATTATTTGTAAGTTTTCTAGGTGGCACACAAGGGCTTAAGGTAAGCGATAGTGGGGCAACTAAGATTAAAGATGAATATAAAGAAAGAATGATTATAGAAGATGCACTAAGTAAGCTTAATCCAAATGAAGGCATAGATATTTCAAAGCTAGAATTATTAACAGGACTTAGCAAGGAAAAAATCCAAGATTATTTAGATAAGTTTGAAGATGAGAAAAAATTAAAAGAAAAGGTAAGAGAGTTAAGCCAGAGCCTAGCAGTAGATGCTTTATTAAACAATAATTATTCAAATGATTTTAGAGCTAATGCTAAGGATTTTTATAAAAGAGTTCAGATATAAATTAAATATCTATTAATATTTTTTTAAACCTACCGATATAGAAAAATAACGGGGGTTTAAAATGCAAATAACAAATAACAATTATGTAAATTATCAAACAAATATTAAAAATCAAATTCCAACCACTCAAACTCCTAAAGATAATCTAAAAGAACAAATCGCAAATATTTTAAAAGACGCCCCACAAGATGAATGGGGCACATATGATCCAAATGCTGTGCTTAGTAAAATAGGAGCTTACGAAAAAGGCAGTAAGATTTATGAAGCCTTAGAAAACGAAATGCTAAAAGGAATAATTACTTACGAAAAAGACCCAAACGAAGAAATATTAAGCACAAAAGATTCTCTTAAAGTAAATAAGTGTGATCCTGCTTGGGTTGTATCACTTAAGCTAGAAGTTCAACCTTTGTTTAAATTTGAAAACAATTCAATATATCAAAGAGCTTTTTATCAAAATAACGATGATTCAAAAGAGCTTTTAGAATTTTTAAAAGAAAATCCCATAGACAAACTATCTTTAAGTGATAAAAAGTTTAAAAAATCATTTGAAGATAATGATAATAGATTAGAAATGTTGTTTGCAAATGAAGAAATCAGCATAGAAGACTTTAAAAAAGAATATTTAAAATTAAAAGCTTTTTATGATGAGAATAAGTTAAAAGAAGAAAAAGAAGAACAAACTAAAGAAAAACCATTCGAAGCCATAGAAGCAAAAGGCACAAGCACTCGTGAAAGTATGGAAGATATTTTAAGCAAACTTGATATTCAAAATATCAAATATGAAAGAGATTTATTAGCTATTTTAATGGCATATAAAGATAGCAAGAATTTATATGATAAAATAATTTAAAATAAAGGAATAATTATGAAAATAAATTCTTATTCAACATATCAAATAACTAATATAAGCAAAAAAGAAACAAATAACGAGATTAAAAAAGTAGATAATAAAGCAGATGATAAAAAGGTAGGTGAAGTATTAGGATACGGAGTTGATAAAGATGGCTTTTTTACAAGTGATTTTAACAAAGCAGCAGGAATTGCTGAAGATTTTAAAATACATAGCGATACAATGCTTTCTCTTGTAGAAAAAAATAATCAAGCAAACCCGCCAATATACAAAATGCGTCACAACATAGACATAGTAAAAAGTGCAAGTAGTGCTTATAAAGTTTTAAAAGGAGTTTTAGGCGATGAGTTTTTAAACTCAAAGGATTTTTTTAGCTCTGATGAGCTTTGGAAAACTTCACATTTTTTTGAAATGGATAAAAGAAGCTTAACTATTACAAAGACTTTTGATAAATTAGAAGATTATCAAGACTATGTAAAAATGACAGATTATTGTAGGCTTGATTCAAAATATAGAGCTACTAATTATTTATCTGGCTTGTTTGAAAAAGATGATATTTTTTTTAAAAAAGAACCACCTATAAATAATTATGATGCGTGGTTAGATAGTATATGTAGTTTTATCTACGACCCACATAAAGAAAACTACCAAAATGAGCAAGGCGAGTATAGCAAAGGCGGACTTTTAGCTGCTGTTTTATATAATAATTATATTTTAGTAGAAGGTGAAAAAACTAATTATGCTAAGCAAATGGGACATGACTACAGCGACCCATTTGACCCGTATCGCACAGATGATGATTGGGGTATGATAAAGCCAAACAATACAAAACGCTATGAGATAGGTAAAGAAGATGAGTGGCAAAAGCTAATGCAAAAATTATTATATGAAATGCTAAGTGGTAAAAACCTAAAAGCTCCTAAAGATATAGATAGTTATGAAACATTTGAAGAGTTTTTACAAGCTGCTTTACAATACAGCCAAAAAAATATAAGTTTATTTGATATAAAAGTTTAAATTCCTATTTCAAATTCTATTAATTTTAAAGGAATTTAAAATTATGAATTATTTAAAAATATTACAAAAAGTAACAAATATTAATAATATTTTTAATATTAAGTTTTATTTAAAATTTCTTAAGATATTATGAGATTTCATTTCAAAATAAAGGAGAAAAAATGTTTAAAAAAACATTAAAAGTTTTATCTTTAATTGCCATTTTAGGCTTAAGTGCTAATGCTAATGATTTATTAGCAGATATTAGCAAAGGTGCTATAAGTGATAATTCATTAGGTGTTAAAGTTTTAAATACTGAAGAGATGAATAAAGTTCATGGCGGGTATGTTTTTAGATATGTAGGAACTGCTATTAATAATTCATTTATGTTACAAACAATTTTTAAGGTAGAGTATGATTATAATGAAAAGATGCTTGAAGCTATTTCAGGATATAATACTGATTTTAGTTCAGGTAGTAGCCCTACAATTTTTCAAAAAAATGCTTATAGTGATTCGTTAAAGGGTGTATTGCCAAACGAAGTGGTTGGAATAGCATTTACTCAGACAAAAACACCACAATTATTTGGAAGAGCCTATAGTTATAGTTTAAATGCAAGAGCTGTTGATTTTACAACTGGTAAAGCTAGAGGCATAATTAATTCTTGGGTAGAAAGTGCTGTAAAAAATTTACAAGCAAAAAATTATATTTATACAGAAACAGCTAGAAGGCATGGTAATTTTGCATTAGGGTTCTAATAGAACCCTACCTAAAGGAATAATTATGAAAATAAATTCTTATTCAACATATCAAATAACTAATATAAGCAAAAAAGAAACAAATAACGAGATTAAAAAAGTAGACAATAAAGCAGATGATAAAAAGGTAGGTGAAGTATTAGGATACGGAGTTGATAAAGATGGCTTTTTTACAAGTGATTTTAATAAAGCCGCAGGTATTCCGGATAATTATAAAATCCACAGCGATACTTTAAAAAATCTAGTAGATAGAAATAACAATTCTTTAAGAGCATATAGAAAGTATTATGAAATTGATATAGCAAAAACTGTTAATAACGCTTATACACTTTTTAGCCAAGTTGTAAGTGAAGATTTTTTAAACTCTAAAGAATTTTTTAATACCGAAGATATAAAGCAATTTCCACAAGGTTATGTTATCAAAAAAGGAACTTTTGAAGTGACAAAAATATTGCAAAGTCCATATGAGTTTTCAAATGTTAATTTTGATAAAAAAACTGAAGATGTTGGTGGTATGTTTTTTCATTATAGAAATGAAGATAGAACTAAGCCAAATACCACTGTTTTTCGTAGTAAGGAAATATTAGAAGAAGATAAATTATATATAAGCAATTTTGACCCTGCTGAGAATAGATATAAAAACGAAAAGGGAGAATTTACAAGAGGCGGGCTTCTTATGGGATTTTTATCAAGCGATATAAGAGCAGTTATAGAAGCAGAGACTACTTATGATGGTAAATTTAGCGGTTATGATAGAAATATCAGTAGGCAAGATTTTCATGCATTTGATATGGCACTTGGAGCACAGCTTATTAGTAGGGGTGAAAATGGCTTTACAAGTGCTGAAGTTGAGCGTATGCCAAGATGGCTAAAAGATTATGTTAAATTTAATAGATTTGATAAGAGTTTAAAAGAAAGAAGTGCTTTTTCTTCTTACGATACATATTCAAAATTAATGTTTAGTCCTATAAAAGATGGTGATTTTGAGGGGAAAAATATCACAAGTGCCTTAGCTGGAAATAATAATCTTGTCTTAACTCCAGAGCAAATCAAAGCAGAAAGGGAAACTTTAGAAAAATTTATGAAAAAGATAAGAGAATTAATGGGTATAGAAAAACCTAGTAAAGAATCTAATATAATGAGTTTTGAAGATTTATTAAAATTAGCTTTTAGTTTTAGCCAAAAAAATATAAGTTTATTTGATATAAAAGTTTAAATTCCTATTTCAAATTCCATTAATTTTAAAGGAATTTAAAATTATGAATTATTTAAAAATATTACGAAAAGTAACAAATATTAATAATATTTTTAATATTAAGTTTTATTTAAAATTAGTTAAAGTATTATGAGATTTTATTTTAAAACAAAGGAGAGATAATGTTTAAGAAAACATTAAAAGTTTTATCTTTAGTTGCCGTTTTAGGCTTAAGTGCTAATGCTAATGATTTATTAGCAGATATTAGCAAAGGTGCTATAAGCGATAATTCATTAGGTGTTAAGGTATTAAACCCAGAGCAAATGAGCGAAGTTCGTGGTGGATATACTTTTAAATATATAGGAACTACTATCAGCAACTCAACAATGTTGCAAACTATTTTTATAGTAAATTATACTAGAAATGAATTAAAGAAAACTGCTATAGCTGGATATAATAATTATTTTGGAGATAATTATACTCCAAACATTATTGAAAAAAATAATTTTGGTGACTCAATAAAAGGTTTATTGCCTAATGAATTACCAGCAATAGCATTTACTCAGACAAAAACACCACAATTATTTGGAAGAGCTTACAGTTATAGTTTAAATGCAAGAGCTGTTGATTTTACAACTGGTAAAGTTAGAGGTATAATTAATTCTTGGGTAGAAAGTGCTGCAAAAAATTTACAAGCAAAAAATTATATTTATAGAGAAACAGTGAGAATACATGGTAATTTTGCATTAGGGTTCTAATAGAACCCTACCTAAAGGAATAATTATGAAAATAAATTCTTATTCAACATATCAAATAACTAATATAAGCAAAAAAGAAACAAATAATGAGATTAAAAAAGTAGACAATAAAGCAGATGATAAAAAGGTAGGTGAAGTATTAGGATACGGAGTTGATAAAGATGGCTTTTTTACAAGTGATTTTAACAAAGCAGCAGGTATTCCGGAAGATTTTAAAATACATAGCGATAGTTTAAAATCTTTAGTAGAACATAATGAAAATGCAATATCACTTTATAAAATTTGTAAATCAATTGATATAGCAAAAAGCGTTGGTAATGCTTATAATGTTGTAAGACAAGTTGTAGGAGATGAATTTTTAAACTCAAACGATAGTTTTTCTAAAGATACTTTGTCAAACACCCCACATTTATATGAAATGAGAAAAAGCACCTTAGAAGTTACTCAAATATTTGATAATGATGACAAATTTAATAATTATTTTAAATCTAAAGAGTTTTCTAATGTTTTTTCAAAGCACAAAGACACATACTCATTATCAACCATTTTTGGTGCAGATGGTAATGTTTTTAATTATTATGAAACACGAGATGATAATATTTACGCTAAATGGCTTAGAAACTCTGCTTCAGTTTGCTGGAATCCACATGAAGAACATTATAAAACAGAAAACAGCGAATATACAAAAGGTGGCTTACTAATTGCAGCTCTTAGTAGTAATTATTTTTTGGTAGAAGGTGAGCGAACTGATTATGCCAAGCAAATAGGAGAGGATAGATTTACTCCTATGGATAGGTTAAATTATGGAGCTTTGCCAAAAGAACTTAGCTCATTAAAATTACAAAATGTAGATGGGTTTGATGGTAAAGAATTTGAAAGTATTATGAAGCGATATCAAAAATTATTATATGAAATGCTAAGTGGTAAAAATCTAAAAGCTCCTAAAGATATAGATAGTTATGAAA
This sequence comes from Campylobacter sp. 2018MI13, assembly GCF_018501135.1. Lineage (NCBI taxonomy): Bacteria > Pseudomonadati > Campylobacterota > Epsilonproteobacteria > Campylobacterales > Campylobacteraceae > Campylobacter > Campylobacter sp. 2018MI13. Next base: position 16,779 of record NZ_JAHCZC010000029.1, read on the forward strand.
CATTTGAAGAGTTTTTGCAAGTGGCTTTACAATACAGCCAAAAAAATATAAGTTTATTTGATATGAAAGTATAGGGATTTGTTATGATGGTTAATGGAGTAAATAATTTTTCAAATACTTATGCAAATACGCTTAATAATAAAAACTCACAAAATAAAGCAAATGATGGGGCTAGTTTAGAATATCTAAAACTAGCTCAAGAAAAGCTAGAAAACGATCCGACCTATAAACCATTATATGACAATAATTTAGGTCTTCGTGATAAGCTAACTTATGGTATGTATGGAGCGTTAGACCCTGATGTTGTAAAGCATATAAGGTTGGAATTGGAGAAATCTCCAGACATTGATCCAGAAGAATTAGTAAAAACTCTAAATAAACTTTTCAAAAATTTAGATAAATTAACTTCAGATAGCATAAATGATGAAGAAAAAAATAAATTAATGAAAAGTATTTTTTCTAATACAGACGAAGATTTGCAAATATCACAATCTAAAGAAGAAATTAAGCAAGAAGAAAAAGAAGAACAAACTAAAGATAAAAAACCATTCGAAGCCATAGAAGTAAAAGGCACTAGCACTCGTGAAAGTATGGAAGAAATACTTAGCAAAATTAATATTCAAAATATCAAAGATGAAAGAGATTTATTAGCTATATTTTTAGCCTATAAAAATGGCGAGAATTTATATGATAAAAGGGTTTGAAATTTTATATTTTAAATTGAAAGGAAGAGTTTGAAAAAGTTATTTTTTATAGCATTTACTTTAAGCTTTTTATTTGGCTCTGATGCTATTACTATTGATAGTCTTTTTAAAAGACAAATCGGACTTAGAAGCATTACAAGTCTTAGTTTAATCACTAGCGGGAATGCTAATATCTACACAAGTTATCCAAGTCTAATAATAGGAGGCGATCCTGTGATTTGGACTGATAATAAAAGGCTTAGTTTGAATGAAACTTTGATATATTCATTTAATAACAAGCTTGATTTTATAACTTCAATTGGCGCTAATGCTACTAGAAATGAATATAGTAATTTTTTTACGGGTAAGCCTATGAGTGAAACTCATTATTCATTTGAGAGCTTGTGGCTTGGGTTTAATTATAGATTTGATAGTTTTAGTGATAAAATACTTAGTTTTTCTTATCAAGCAGGATTATTACAAAGAGAAAAAGCACTTGATACAAATAAAAGTTTTTATTTTAAATCACATTCAGCTAAGCTAAACTTAAAAGGATATAGCGACCCTGCTATTTGGGGTATTTATATGGGATTTACATATAATGATACTAGGACTTTTGATAAACTAGCGATAAATTATGGAAATTCTTATAATTTTGGTGCAAATCTTAGTATAGTATTAAGCCCTAAAATTACGCTTGATTTAGAAGCTTCACAGAGTTTTCAAGCAGCTCAGAAAATCAATGGTGTAAAATATACAAATCTAAGAAGTATCCCAACATATAGTGTAGGCTCAACTTATAGTATAAATGATGATACAAGTATCAGTTTTAACGCTAGTTTTGGTGGTGGTTCAGCTGCTCCTGATAGTGTGTTTGGTATTAGCTTATGGCAAAAATTCTAATAATCTTTATAACTATAACTTGTCTTAATGCCGAGTTTGCAGTGAAGTCTTATAGACAAATCAAAAATAACTCCGTAGTAAGACAAAGTTATGAAGAATCTTGTGGGGCAAGTAGTATAGCGACATTACTAAATCTAACAAATATCAAGCGTTTTAGTGAAAAAGATATTTTAGAAGTTTTAGATAAAAATACTAATATGCTAAGTTTTAATGAATTAAATAATGCGTTAAATAAATTGGGTTTTAATGCAAAAGCTTATAAATTAAATCGTAATATATTTGAAAAAATATTCGTGCCTTTTATAGTAAAGATTGAAAATGACCCGAGATTTCCACATTTTGTAGTGGTAAATAATATTAATGGGGATTTTGTGAAAGTATATGACCCAAGCTTTGGCGAATATCTAAGCTCTAAAAAAGAATTTTATAGCGTATGGGATAAAGATGGTTTAGGTGGATACGCTCTAATAATTAAGCCAAATATTACAAAAGAACTAAAGCCAAATTTACCACGCCCAAGTCAAATAAAAGAAATTTAAATAAGTTTTATATTTTTAAAGTTTTTGTTAATTTTGCTGATATAGATGATAAAGGAGATGATTATGAAAATAACGGCTAATTCTTATATAACATATCCAACAACTAAAATTAGTAAAAAAAATGATAACCTAGATATTCAAGCTAATAAACCTTATTATGAAGATGGAAAGGCTAGTTTAGAATATCTAAAACTTGCTCAGCAAAAGCTAGAAAACGATCCGACTTATAATCCAATAAATGATAAAAATCTAAATCTTGGAGAAAAGGCAAGTTATTGTGTGTTTGGAGCATTAGACCCTGATTTAGTAGAAGAAATTTGCAAAGAATATAAACAAAATTGGGTAGAAATTGATAAAAAAGAGCTTGATAAAACGCTAAACTCACTAAATATGCCATCTTTAGGTTTGCCTGATGATTTTCCTTTAGGTTATATAGATAGTAAGAAAATGCCAAGCGTTGAAGAATTACAAGCTAGAGTTAAAGAAAAAGAAAATTTAAGAAATAATGCAATAAATACTAAAGAAGAAATTAAACAAGAAGAAAAAGAAGAACAAACTAAAGATAAAAAACCATTCGAAGCCATAGAAGTAAAAGGCACTAGCACTCGTGAAAGTATGGAAGAAATACTTAGCAAAATTAATATTCAAAATATCAAAGATG
>NZ_JAHCZC010000002.1:0-57901 GCF_018501135.1 Campylobacter sp. 2018MI13
GGTGAAGTCGTAACAAGGTAACCGTAGGAGAACCTGCGGTTGGATCACCTCCTTTCTAGAGTACATACTCTTTAACTCACACTAAAGAGTAATAATAAATATTTCAAGAGCTCTTGAGAGCTTGTTTGGATATCAAAGGTTGAAATGAAATAAGATAACAATAATTCTACTTCTTAAGGGCCTATAGCTCAGCTGGTTAGAGTGCACCCCTGATAAGGGTGAGGTCACAAGTTCAAGTCTTGTTAGGCCCACCATTTTTATTCTTTTTATCTATCTTTTAAATTATTTTTTTAAATCTTTTTAATATATGTAGTTTTAGTATGATTTTAGGTTTTACTTGTGTATTTATTTTAGATTGAAGCTTATAAATAATATTTATATTTTTAATGATATTTGAATTTATTTAAGAATACTTATTTTTACTTATTTAGCTTGTAGTTATGTTTAAAGTTATTTTTATACAAATTATAATACTTATTGAAGTGGTGTGATATTTGGTAGCATATATATTATCTTTTTAAAATAATTCTTATAGTAATAAGTAATTTAAATTATAAGTGATAATTATGTTTTTACTATTAAATAAAATATTAGTTGTATTTTTAATAGTTAATATAATTAATGTTTTTATAAAGTATTTATAAGTTTTAAATTCTTTTAATAAAAATAGCTTTTTATGTTTAGTGATTATGTTTAAGATTGTTTTATTATGGTGTGTGTTTTTAATTGTTTTTAGTAGTTAGTGAAGGTTGTTTTTAGAATGAGATTTTAATTGCTTTTTAGTTTTTAATTTAAAGTATTGTTTATGTTGTTTAGAGTGGTTGGGGGGGGGTAATAGTATTTATACATAGTATTAATAGAATAATTAGAAATTACGATTTTGTATTAAAAGCTAGTTTTAAAACAATCATTGATATGATTAACAAAATATACCTAAGGAATGTTTTGATGAAAAGCTATTTTCAAGATTTAAGACTAGAATTTACCGAATATAACAAGATGAAATTATTACAAGATTTAATGGCTGGTGCTACGGTTGCTGCTGTTGCTCTGCCTTTAGCGCTTGCATTTGGTGTTAGTAGTGGGGCAAGTGCAGCTTCAGGACTTATTACTGCTATTTTAGCTGGGTTTGTAATATCGTTATTTGGTGGAGCTTATTATCAAATATCAGGTCCAACCGGTGCAATGGCTGCTATTTTAATTGCCATAACTACTCAATATGGACTAACAGGTGTTTTTGTGGCTACTTTGATGGCTGGATTATTATTAATTTTTGCAGGATTATTTCATTTTGGTAGAGTGATTGCATTTATTCCTATGCCTGTAATTACAGGTTTTACTTCAGGAATTGCTGTTATTATTGCTTTAGGTCAAATTGATAATTTATTAGGTGTTAAAGCTAGTGGAATTACAACTTTAGAAAAAACAATAAATTATTTTAAAATGGATTTAGATATTAATTATATTTCAGTTTTTATATGTATTTTCGTAGTAGTTTTTATGTTAGCTTATCCTAAAAAATATCAAAAATATGCTCCTGCTTCATTAATTGCATTGATAGTCGCTACATTAATAAGTATAATTTTTTCATTAGATATTCAAAGAATAGGGGTAATTCCTACTAACATAATCTTAGATGATAGGTTTGCTTTTAGTGATTTTGATATTTTGCACTTAAAAGAATTGATAACTCCTGCAATAAGTATTGCTTTATTGGGTATGATAGAGAGCTTGTTATGTGGTGCAAGTGGTGGTAGAATGGTTGGTGTTAGACTTAAATGCGATAGAGAATTAATAGCTCAAGGCTTAGGCAATATTTTAGTTCCTTTTTGCGGTGGAGTTCCTGCGACTGCTGCTATTGCTAGAACTAGCGTGGCTATTAAGTCTGGTGCTGTTACTAGGCTTACTGGTATATTTCATTCTATAATTTTATTGGTATCTATGCTTGTTTTAGCACCGATTATGAGTTTAATTCCACTTAGTGCGTTAGCTGGAATTTTATTTGTAACTGCATTTAGAATGAATGAGTGGCATACTATTAAATATTTTTTTAAAAACAGATTTAAAGGTGCTTTAGTTCAGTTTTTTGCAACTATGTTAGCAACTATTATTTTTGATTTAACAATTGCAATTTTAATAGGCGTGATTTTATCTTTAATGCTTTTAATGGTTCAGATTTCAAACTTAAAAATTAAATTTGATTATTTTGATAGTGAGAAATTTACTGATTTAAATTCTCCTTTACCACAACATATAAAACAAGCTGAAGTAATTTATATAATGGGAGCTATTATATTTTCTAATACGGATAAAATTTTAGAATTAACTAGCAGAATAAATTATAAAACAGCGATTATATTTTCTATGCGTGGGACAACTTATATGGATATTTCAGGAGCAAGTGCCTTTCTTGAAGTAATAGAAGCCATTAAAAAGCGAAAAATTCCCGTATTTATTGCAGGTGTTTCTCCTGATATTAAAGAAATTATGAAAAGAAGCGGTATTGTTGAAGCTATTGGAGTAGATAATTTTTATTGGAGCGTTGAAATGACTATTAAATAGCTATTAAAACTATTTAAAAGTATTTTTCAAAATTATATTTGGCGATATTGTTTTTTGATTTTATGAAGATTTTTGGTGCTTATATTTTGTATTGTGCTTAAAAAGAATTTAAATTATCTTCTACTCATTCTAGCAATTACGCCTAAGACTTCAGCCGTTGCCTTATATAATTCTACAGGGATTTCATCTCCTACTTCACAAATTTTATAAAGTGATCTTGCTAATTCTCTTTGCTCATATATTGGAATATCGTGTTTTTGTGCTATTTCACGGATTTTAAAGGCGATATTATCAACTCCTTTTGCTAATACCACAGGGGCTTTATGCTTTGTCCTATCATAAGCAATTGCGATTGAGTAATGAGTTGGGTTGGTAATTACCACATCAGCATTAGGGACATCTTGCATCATACGATTTCTTGCTGCTTGCATTTGAATTTGTCTGATTTTTGCCTTTACTTGCGGGTCTCCTTCCATTTGCTTGTATTCATCTTTAATCTCTTGCTTACTCATTCTAAGCCCTTTAAAATACTGAAAACGAACTATAAAAATATCAAGTATTCCAAATACTAAAAATGAGCAAATAACGGCTGCAAAAAGGATTATGATTTTATCTCTTAACCACTCCATTTGCTTAATCAGTGGCAAAATTGCTAAATGACTAAGTCCTGGCAAAAAGCTATATATAAAATACCCAACAATGCCGAAAATAACGCTAACTTTTAGAATGATTTTTACTAATTCTATTAGCTTTTTCATTGAAATTATATTTTTAATGCCCTTGATTGGATTGATTTTGCCAAAATTAGGCATTATGGGTTTGAGTGTGAAATTAAAGCCTATTTGCATAACATTTGCAATAATTCCAGCAATAGCAATTGCAATAGCAAGTGGTAATACCATTAATGTAAGCTCTAAAAGGGTTTTAATACCTATTTTATAAAGCAATTTATTATCAATTTCGCTACCTATTAAACTCTGATAATAAATGTATAAAGCCGTAATTCTTTCGTGCAGAAAATAAACCCAAAATAAAGCAAAGCCAAAACCAACGCAAAGAGTTATAAGTGCTGCCACATCTTGACTTTTAGCGACATTTCCTTCTTTTCTGGCGTCTTCTATCTTTTTATCTGTGGGTTCTTCTGTCTTTTCTGCATCATCAGCCATAATTACTCACCAAGTCTTATAGAAAAATCAACCCAAGTAGCCTTATAAATATTTGAGCCTGAACTTACTACATCAACTCCGCTTTTAGCATATTCAACTATGGTGTTTTCATTAATATCCCCACTAGCTTCTAAGATAACTTTAATGCCTAAACTATCTCTTAATTTTACTATATTAGCACACTCACTAGGGCTCATATTATCAAGTAAAATCGCATTTACATTAGCTTCTAAAGCAGCCTTTACTTGCTCAATTGTATCGCACTCAATTTCAATTGGAGTGTAATATGGGATTTTGCTTTTTAGCTCTTTTATAAAAGATTTTAAATCCTTTACTCCAAGCAAATGAGTATCTTTTAGCATAATACAATCATCTAAACCTAAACGATGATTTTGCCCACCACCACAACGAATTGCGTATTTTTCAAACACTCTTAATCCAGGTCTTGTCTTTCTAGTATCAAGCAAAGCTACATCATAATCTTTTATTAAAGCTTTCATTGAAGCAACTTTTGTAGCAATCCCTGATGCGTGTTGAATAAAATTAAGTATGGTTCGCTCACTCATTAATAAAGTAGTTTTTAAGGTTTTAAATTTTGCTAAAATATCGCCTTTTTTAAAGCTTTGCCCATCTTTTATAAATAATTCATATTCAATATTTTGCATTTTACAAATCTCTTTAAAATAAGGTTCTCCAGCAAAAACTCCATCACTTTTAGCCTTAAGATTTGCTTTTATTATTTCATTATTTTCAAGTTGTGAGAATAAATCTCCCCTACCTAAATCATCATTTAATTCTTTTTTAATAAGTTCAATTTCACTATTAATTAACATTATTTGCCTCCATTAAGTTTAAAAACTCTAAAAATGTATTACTTAAAGCTACAACTTCACTAAAAGGCACGCTTTCATTTGCTGCATGGATTTTATCATTTACTACGCCTAATTCACAGACTAAAACGCCGTATTTTGCGAATAATCTTGCATCGCTAGTGCCGCCTTTTGCGTTTAAGCTAGTATTGAAAATACCTTGATTTTCTAAGGCTTTTTTAAGAGTTTTTACAAGTATTGAATTAGCGTCTGTATAAAATGGCTCTGAACTTTGTTTGATTTCTAATTCATAATCTAAATTCTTTAAATTTTCTCTTAAAAAATCTTCTAAATCTTGCTTGCTTGTAAGTGGAGAATTTCTAACATTTAGCATAATTTTAAACTCACTAGGAGTTACATTTGATGCACCAATTCCTGCACTTAAATTAGTAATTACTATTTTACTTGGTTCAAAAAACTCATTGCCATTATCTAAATCAAATCCTGAAATTTTAGCTAAAAACGAAGCCCCTAAATGAACGGGATTTTTACATTTTGATGGATAGGCTGCATGACCTTGAGTTCCTAATATTTTTATGCTTGCGTGAATGCTACCCCTACGACCAACTTTTATGCTATCACCGAAGTTTTTTTCGCAAGTTGGCTCGGCAACTATGCACATATTAGGCAACTCATTTCTTTTGTCTAATTCTTCTAAAACCTTGATAACTCCATCTTTACCATCTCCTTCTTCATCACTTGTTAAAACAATGCTGATTTTTCTTATATTTTTAATATTGTTTTTGCTAAATTCTTTAATTGCATACAAAAATGCTGCAACGCCACTTTTCATATCTTGAGTGCCACGCGCTATTATTAAATCATCTTTTATAGTTGGTAAAAATGGTTCACTTTCCCAGCCATTTCCACTAGGAACTACATCAATATGTCCGCAAAAACAAATATGCAAACCAACTTTGTTAAATTCTTTGCTTAAGATTTGATTTGTAGTATTATTTATAGCTATGATTTCATTATCAAAATTAGATAAAAACTCACTTGTAATTTTATAACAATTCTTAGCATCAGGAGTAACACTAGCTTCTTTTAAAAGGTCTATAAATAATTTTTTAAGCATTTTTTTCCTTTAAATGATAAAAGTCTAAATCAATTTCTTCTTGAGTAAAAGTTGGACTTGGTTTTCCTAAATAAAATCCTTGAAATTCATCAACACCAATTTCAATACATTTTTTAAATATCTCTTCTGTGCTTACAAATTCTGCAACGGTTTTAATACCTAGAGATTTTGAGAATAAAACTATAGTTTTGACTATTTTTTCGCTTTTTTCATCTTTTGTAATTTTTTCTATAATACTTCCATCTATTTTAATATAATCAGGCATTAATTCTAATAAATACGAAAAATTACTAAATCCACTACCAAAATCATCTAATGCGATTTTGCAGCCTAATTCTTTCACTCTTTTTAAGAAGTCTTTTATTTTTTCATTTTGTGAAATATTCTCATCTTCTAATACTTCAATAATTAAGCGATTAGCAACCCCTGTTCTTCTTAAAAGATTTATGAATTTATTATTTTTAGCACTATCAATCATATCTCTTCCGCCAAGATTTACACATAAAACAATGTCTTGATTTTCAACTAGAGTTTGAACAACTTTTTCTATCACAAAATTTTCAATAATTTCGTATTGTTTCATTTTAATTGAAACTGCTAAAAAAGCACCTGGAGTTATTACATCAGTTCCTTCAGGAGTTTTTTTGACAATTCTTACTAAAGATTCAAATTTAGTAATGTTTTTATCTTTATCAAAAATAGGTTGGAAAAAAGGTAAGATTTCATCTTTTGCTATTGCACTTTGAATTGATTTTGCTGTGCTTAGTTGATGGAAATATTCTTTTTCTTCATCTATAAATTTAGAATAACAAACGAAATTCTTATTATCTCTTTTTGCTCTTTTTAGTGCAATAAATGCTTTTTTAAGTGTATTTTCATTTTCTAAACAAAGTCCCATTGTAAGTGTTAGAACTATGCTAGCTATTTGGTGATTATATTCTATTGTTAAATCTTTATTTTTAAGCTCTTGCATAAGCTCCGTTACTAATTCTTCATACCTTTGTTCATCTTCAATATTATCTTCTAAAAGCGCAAACAAATCTCCATCAAGCTTATAGACTTCTAAGTGGTTTTCATCAGCAAAATCGCTCATAATTAAAGCAATATGTTTTAATAAATCATCAGCAGTATTAGCGTCAAAATAATCATTAATTTTTTTAAACTCATCAATATCAACTAATAATAATTTTGGATTTTTCATAAGAACGATTGATTTTTCCAAGCTTCTTTTATTTTTTAGTTGAGTTAGTGGGTCTATACTTGCTTCAATTTCAAGTTTTTCTATTCTTTTAGTGTATGTGCTAATACTTCTTTGATATTGTGCTGAGATATGATTTTTTTGTTTATATAAGTTATAAATTAAAATAAAAAAACAAATATTTAAAAGCACAGGTATGTAAAATTGGTAAAATCTAGAATTTGTAAGGTAAAATTGGTTATTAAAGCCATAATAAGCCCCATTAATTAATTCATAATATCTTATGTCAAATTGATTTTTATCTACTTTTATAGCTTCGTAAAAACTATTATTTTTTACTAATTCTTTAATTTCTAATTCACTTAATTTAGGACTATTATCATTTTTTGAGATAATTTTATTGTCTTGAACGATAAATTCGCTTAATATTTTAGAAGATTTAAATTCTTCTTTATTTACTAATGAATGTAAGTAGCTTTCTGTAAATAATCTAACATAATTTCTAGAATCCATAAAAAGATAAAAATTAAGTAGAACAAAAACACCAATTAATAAATATAAAATATTTTTTATTTTTTTAAAATCCTTGTTTTCCATTTTTCAACCTACAATCTTATAATTTTAGCCCCAAATCCACCAGCATTTGCAGGTGCATCACAAAAGCTTTTTATACTCCTATTAGTTTTTAAATATTCTTTTACAGCATAAGCTAAGCGACCTGTTCCAATGCCGTGATATACGATAATCTCATCAAATCCAATTATTAGTGCGTCTGAAATAAATTTATCTAATAATTCAATAGCTTCTTCGCTTCTTAATCCATGCAAATCTAATTTAGTGCTAGCATTGCTTACACTTTTTTCATAAGTTACTTTGCTAGAATTTGATTTAGGAATTTCGCCACTTCTTTTTAACATTGAAATATCAAGTTTTAATTGTAGCATATCAGTTTGCACGGTTGCTATATTTTTATTTAAAGCTATGATTTTGCCTTTAATTTTTTCGTATTTTACAAAATCTCCTATTTTAAATTCTTCTCTTTTAACGCTTTCTGGTTTTATTTGCTGCTTTAATACATTTGCTGCATTAATTTGTCTTTGTTTATCTTTTAAATCAGAAAAATCAAGAGTTTTTTTAGCCGCATTTATTGCTTTAAAATATTCATTTTCTAATTCATTTTTGCGTTTTTTGTATTCTTCAATTAATTTATTTTCTTTATCTTTTAGGCTTTCTAGGAGATTGTTTAATTTATTTTCTTTTTTTTCGTTGTTTGCAATTAGCATTTTAAGTTTTGCATCAAGTTCTAGGTTTTTATTTAGCATTTCATTTATATTTTGCTCAGCTTCGCTAGAGCTTTTTCTAGCAAGTTCAACCAAACTAGCACTTATTCCATATCTTAAAGCCGTCTCGTATGCGTATGATTTGCCTACAATTCCCGCTAAAAACTCATATTTAGGACGCTCATTTTTAATATCATATAAAGCTGCTAATAATTCTACTTTATCTTCTTTAGCAAGTAGCATTGCTAAGCGTTTGTGATGGGTGGTAATTATTAGTTTTCCGTGTTTTTTCAGCTCACAAATTAGGGTAAAAAATAATGAACTCGCTTCTTCAAAATCAGTTCCTAGCTCAATCTCATCAACCCCTAATAAGAAATTTTTCTTACCATTCATTTTAGCAAATGCTAACATTCTTCCTGCAAAAGTAGAAATATCATTTTTAGCCATTTGTGGGTCTTCAATAATGCTTATATATTCTTTAAAAGTGCTTATGTGAGATTTGTTTGCATTAATTCTCATAGGAACTAGATATTTTGTCATAAAACTAGCAGCTAAAATGCTTTTAAGTAGCATTGATTTTCCACCCGCATTTACACCTGTTATTAATAAAACTTGCTCTTTAAACTCTACGCTAACAGGTTTTGGATTATTTAAAGCGGGGTGGCAAAACTCACTTAAGATAATTTTATCATCATTACTTGGAGTTATGAAGTTTAAATCCTTCTTTTTAGCAAAATTAACCCTTGCAATATAGCTATCTATTAAATCAAATTCTTTATTTATGAACTTTAAAAATAATAAATGCTTAGATAAAATTTCACTAAATTGTTTTGCGTATTCAAATCTTTTAGCATCGGCTTCATTTTCTAATCTTTTTATGCCTTGTTTGTAGTTTAAAATACTGCTAGGTTCTACATAAAATCCACCACCACTACTTCTTGCAACAATACTAGCATCAAGCACTTTAGCAAATCCGCCCCTAACCAATAAGCATTCAGTATTTGATATAAAATGTATTTGAGTATCTATTAAATAGCTTTCAAGTGATTTTGAGTTTAACAGGCTTCTTAGATTTTGATTTATGCTTTGGTTTAATTCTTTGATTTTGATTTTTATACTTTGTAAAAGCTCATCTTTTTCTTCATCAAATACATCGTCTTTAAAATATTTTAATATATTTTCAATTTCATTAGGAATTATGATTTTTTCAAGGTATTTTTTAAAAGAATTTGAAAACGGAATTTGAAATAAGTATTTAAAATAATTTAAAATCTTTACAAATTCTTCTATCTCATCAAGGTGTAAAATGCCTTTTTTACTAAGATGATTTAATGCTTTGCTTAAATCTTTTACGCTTTTTAATTCTTTTAATTCATATTCGCATAATTCATTAATTCTTGCTAGGTGTAAATTAGTATCCCCTTCAATAAATAAAGGTTTATTTCTAGCAAATAAAGCAAATAATTCATCTAAATATTCAACTAAATCAAGGTTTTTAATAATTTGTAGCATCAAAAAACTCTTTTATCGTATTTAGCATAATTTTAGGCTCATTAATTTTATTTACTTCATTTCTAAATTCACTCGCATTTGCTAAGCCTTTTGAATATTCGTGCAAGTGTTTTCTAAACAACGAACAAGCATAATCTTTGTATAAATCACACATAAATTCAAAATGTGTAAGTATGATTTCGCTTTTATTAATTTCATTAAATTTACCCTTAATTTGAGAAAAAATCCAAGGATTTCCAACAGCATTTCTTCCTATCATAAGCCCATCAGCATTGGTTTGTTCTAATACCATTTGATGATTTTCATAAGATATATCGCCGTTTGCAATTATTTTGGTTTTTGCTAAAGATTTTGCTAGTTTTATAGCGTTATAATCTACCTTAGCACTATACATTCCTGCTCTAGTTCTTCCGTGAATACTTATAAAATCTAGCTCTAATTCGTTTAAAGCATTTATTATTTTTTCTATTTCGCACTCATTAAAACCAAGTCTTATTTTAACACTTGTTGTGCCTACTTTATTATTGGTTTTTATAATATCTAGGAGTGATTTTAGATTATCTAAGTCTTTAAGTAGTGCTGAACCTGCATTTTGCTTAATAACTTTATTTACAGGACAGCCACAATTAAAATCAATCCCGTGAATGTTTTCTTCTTTATTTATAATCTCAACTGCTTTTTTTATAATTTCTTTATTTGAGCCTGCAATTTGAGCTATGAAAGGTCTTTCGCTTTTATCTTTTTCTAACATAGTTAAAGATTTTTCACTCTCATAAACAAGAGCGTTTGAACTAATCATTTCGCTAATTGTTACATCACAATCAAATCTTTTAACAAGTCTTCTAAAGGCAAGATCACTAAGACCTGCCATCGGTGCTAGAAATAAGGGCTTAGAATTAGCAAATAAGTTTATCAACATCGTAAGTTTTACCTTGTTCTTTTAAAAATACAATTAATTTAAAATCTTCTAAATCAGCTTCGCTACCATAAATTTCTTCTATTAATTCATCAAATAGCGCAAGTTTTGCAAGTATATATAAATACGCTCTAAATGCGTTATCTTTTTCATTTTTTAGTTTTAAAAATATTGCTTTTAGGCTATTTGGCTCAATTTTTGTAAATAATTCTTTTGCAAAATCTAAATATTCGCCTTCTTCAAAATTATCATTAAAAATTAAAACTTCTAATTCAGCATTGCTAAGACTTAAATCATCATTAGCAAATCTATTTAAAAGGATTTTAATATCTTCTTTGCTTTTTTGAATTTTTAGTGTTTTAATATTTGCATAAATGCCGTTTAAAATTAGATTATTGTAAGCACTTAGGCTGATTTCATCTTGAATTTCTTCTTGATTTTTTAGTAAGTTATAAGCGTAATTTAAATCATTTTTAGCTTTATTTGCTTCGTTTTTTAAATAAATTGTATTGTCTTTAGATAGTTTAAATGGTTTTAAATCACAGATTTCTCCATTTTCAACCATTGCTTTTATAGCTATTGCATTATTTAATTTATCAGCACTTGTTCCTGCTTGATTGTAATAAAGTGATTTTACTAATTCACTAGCGTCTTGAAATTCTTTTGTTTTAAACTTGTAAATATTTTTTTTATCTAAAACTAAATCTTCTAAAAACATTTCAAATTTTTTACCATCTTTAATAAGTCTTTTTGTTGAAAAATGAAAAGAAATAAATGAAAAATAAAAATAAAGTAATGCAAATATAACATATATAACAAGTGGCATACAAACCCAAGTAAAGCTATCAAATTCAAATGTTTTTTGAAAATTGAAAATTCCTAAATTAATTACTCTTGTAGAGTTAAATAAATCATTAAAAAATACAACAATAATAAGTCCAATTAACATTAAATATAAAATAGAATAAATTAAAAAATTTCTAATTTTCATAACAATCCTTTACTTATGATAAGGGTGATTTGAATTTATACAAAAACCCCTATAAATTTGTTCTAACAATACAATCCTTGCAATTTCGTGTGAAAATGTAAGTTTTGAAAAACTCAATACATAATCACATTCATTTAAAAACTCATCATTAAATCCAAAAGCTCCACCTACAAAAAAATTAATTTCATTTTTATCTTGCAATAACTTAGCAAACTCAATACTATCAATGCTCTTGCCCCTTTCACTTAAAGCTATACTAAAAGTTTTTTTATAAGGCATATAAGCTTTTGCATATTCTATTCTAGCTTCATTTGAGCCCAAATCTTGTGCTTTTGCGATTTGTTTTGAAAATACATTATTTAGATTAAGTTTTGAAAATTGATTTATTAATTTTATAAATCTATTTTCAAATTCGCTTAATTTTTCTAATTTTTTTTGAATAAAATAAATATTTATATTCATTTAAAATATCGTAAAAAATCACTTAAAAATTCACGCTGATTAGCTCTTGGAACAATAGAATCAATAAGTCCATGCTCTAATAAAAACTCAGCACTTTGAAATCCTTCAGGTAAGTCAGCTCCTATAGTTTGCTTAATAACTCTAGCACCAGCAAAGCCAATTTGTGCCATAGGTTCAGCAATTACAATATCTCCAAGCCAAGCAAAAGACGCTGATACTCCACCAAAAGTAGGGTTAGTTAGAATTGATATATAAGGAAGTCTTTCTCTAGCAAGTAATTTTAATGCAGCTGATGTTTTAGCCATTTGCATAAGTGAATATGTGCTCTCTTGCATTCTAGCACCACCACTTGCGCTAATTATTATAAGTCCTTCTTTTTTTTGCATAGCGCGTTGAACTGCACGAACGATTTTTTCGCCTTCAACACTTCCTAGCGAACCACCCATAAAAGAAAAGTCAAACACACATAATTGAACGCCAATTCCACCGATTTTGCATTCTCCTGAAATTACCGCACTCGTTCTGCCTGTTTTTTCTTCGCTTTCGTTTAAGCGTTTTTTATAGCTTTTTGAATCTACGAATTTTAATGGGTCATTAGCTTTCAAAGTTTTATCATATTCAATAAAACTTCCTTCATCAACTAGCATTTCTATTCTTTCATTAGGGCTTATTTTCATATGTAAGCCACACTTAGGGCATACATTAAAGCAACTTGCAACTTCTTTATAATACATTAAAGCATGACAATTATCACATTTTACCCAGTGATTTGGTGCTTCATTTGGCTTTGATTGTGTTCTTCTAATTTTAAAAATATCTGCAAAACTCATTCTTATCTCCTAAAATTGACTTCCTATGCTAAATTCAAATGTATTTGTTTTATCCCCTGATTTTTTATCAATAGGTTTTGAGAATACAAACACTAATGGTCCCATTGGTGTGCTCCAATCAAGACTAATTCCTGCACTTTGTCTTTTAATCTCATTTAATTTTTTCTCGCCTATCATACCATAATCATAAAAAATTGAACCACGAAGTTTTAATTTATTAATTAATGGGAAATTGATTTCTACACTAGAATTAAGTGAAATCGCTCCACCTTTATCGTAAGGATAAGCAATAACTCCGTTTCCTAATTTATCTACTTTAGTATGAGTATTTGTATCATAATATCCAATACCCCTTGGAGTTATGCTATCACTTTCATATCCTCTAACACTTCTTAAACCACCAAGATATAATCTTGAGTTAATTGGTGTATCTTTATAATTAAATAATTTATTAAATGATGTTCTAAATCTAAAAATTAAATCAGTGTCAAAATCTTCTTTTAAACCTTTATAATATTTAAAATCAAAGGCAAATTTTTTATATTTTTGGTCTCCCCCAAGCCCTGCATAAGTAAATGCTGCTCTACTATAAATACCACTTCTTGGTAAGTAAAAATCATCAGTATTATCAAAATATAAATATGGAGTTATAGCTGATTTTCTTGATTTGCCTAATTTTTCACCACTTGCAATCATTTCAATAGTTGCTTTTCTTAAATCACTTTGCTCGTAATTATAAATAGCTCCAATTCCCCAAAATCTAGCTAATTCTCTACCAATGCTAAGTTCTAAACCATTATTGTATTCTTCGTAAGTATCCCAATCTCTTTTGTAGCTATATATATCAAAGCCTGTTGAGTATTTAGAATCAAATATCCTAGGATTATTTAAAAAGATTTTACCAGTTACATCTTTATCTGATTTTTCTAAATTAATCCCACCATACATTCCGCTACCTAAGATATTCCTATCGCTAACAGATGCGTTAATTAAGAATCCATCAGATGTGCTATAACCAACACCACCAGTAATTGAGCCTGTTGATTTTTCTTTTACATCTACTAATAAATCAATATCTCCCGTAAAGCTTGGTTTTGGAGTGATATTTACTTCTTCAAAATAACCGGTTTTTCTAAGTGCTATAATGCTATCATTTAAATCTGTTTTGTTAAATTGCATTCCTTCGGTTAAGAATAATTCTCTTCTTACTACTTTATCTAAAGATTTATCATTACCTTTAATTATTACTTTACCAATATTGTATTTATTTCCTAGATTAACTCTAAAATAAATTTTTACAACTCCATCAGCATCATTTTTAGCAATATCAGGATAAACCTCTGCTAAAGCATATCCTTTATCTTGGAATTTGGTTTTAATTAATTCTATATCAGAACGAATTTTTTCTGAATTAATATATTTTCCTTTTTTACTTCTTAAATCACTTAAGTTAAATTTCACTTCATTTTCTAGTGGGTTTTCTATTGTGATTTCTTCTATTTTATAGCGTTTGCCTTCGCTTATATAATAGGTTAATTCTGCTTTGTAAGTTTGCATATTAGCTTCTAAATAAGGATTTGATACATTAGCATCAAGATAGCCTTTTTTCATATATTCATCTTTAATTCTAGCAGGGTCGTTTGGTAGTTCGGTTGAGTATAATTTACCATCATTAAATCCCCAAAACCAACCTAATAGTTCTTTTTCTTTATTTGCTATTACAGGGTCAAAATCACTATAGTCTAATTTTTTAGCACCTATTAAATTAACTTTTTTAATTGTTATGATTTCGCCTCTATTTATGTTGAAATTTAATACAACAGCATTATTTTCAAGCTCTTGAGTATCAACTTCAACTACACTATCATAAAATCCACGAGATTGGTAGTATAGAATTATTTTTTCTTTTGCTTCTTCTATTTTTCTATCATTATAAGCTTCGCCTTTTTTAATACTTAAAAACGATTCTATTTGCTTTTTATCATTACTTGAAGTTCCTTTGATATTTACTTTTGCAATGAATTGTTTTTCTACAACATTAAATATTAGCTTTCCATTATTTTCATCAACATAAATATCATCAAAATATCCATAAGAAAAAAGGTTTTTAACCGCATCATTTATCTTATATATATTAACTTCATCATTAATTTTTAAATCCACAGCCTTTAAGGCTTGTTCTTTTGACAAGTGATATAAGCCTTTAAATTCAATATCACTTATTGTATTTGCATAAATCAAAGAACTAATAGCACTTACATATATAATTTTTTTCATATTTAACCTGATTTTTTGATTTTGAAGAAAGAATAATAATAAAAGAAAGTTAATATTAAGTTTGTAAAAAAAGCCCTAAAAATAGGGCTTTTCGGCTTAAATATAGCCTTGGTCTATCATAGCATCTGCAACTTTTTTAAAGCCTGCAATATTTGCTCCTGCTAATAAATTGTGTTCAAATCCAAATTCTTTAGCAGTATTTGCAGTTCTAGCGTAAATATCTTTCATAATCTTATGTAATTTTTCATCAACTTCGTTAAATGTCCAAGAAGTCATATTTGCATTTTGTTGCATTTCAAGCGCACTTGTAGCTACACCACCAGCATTTGCTGCTTTTGCTGGTGCATAATATATTTTGTTTTCTAAAATAAATTTTTGTGCATCAAGTGTGCAAGGCATATTAGCACCTTCAGCGATTAATTTACAGCCATTTTTATATAAGTTTTTCGCATCTATTAAGCTAAGTTCGTTTTGTGTTGCACAAGGGAAAGCATAATCACAAGGAATACTCCAAATTCCGTTTGTTCCTTTTTCATAATTTACTTTAGATACAAAAACTGCACCTTTTTTGCGGTTAGCATAATCACTTACACGAAGTCTTAAGTTTTCTTTAATTTCTTTTAAAAGGTCTAAGTCAATTCCATCTTTATCATAAACATAGCCATCGCTATCGCTTACTGCAACAACTTTTGCTCCGTATTCATAAAGTTTTTCAATAGTATAAATAGCCACATTTCCACTACCTGAAACTACGCAAGTTTTTCCTTCAAAGCCTTCGCCTTTTTCTTTTAATAATTCTTTTGAGAAATAAACCGTTCCATATCCTGTAGCTTCTTTTCTAACTAATGAACCACCCCAGCTAATTTTTTTACCTGTTAAAGTTCCATCAAATTTAGAAGTAATTTTTTTATAAGCTCCAAACATATATCCAAGCTCTCTAGCACCAACGCCAATATCTCCAGCAGGAACATCGGTTGAATAGCCTATGTGTTTGCTAAGTTCGCTCATAAATGCTTGGCAAAATCTCATTATTTCAGCATCGCTTTTGCCTTTAGGGTCAAAATTAGCCCCACCTTTACCGCCGCCTATATAAAGTCCTGTTAAAGAGTTTTTAAAGATTTGCTCAAATGCTAAGAATTTTAAAATGTCAAGATTTACCGTAGGGTGAAATCTTAAACCACCTTTATAAGGTCCAAGAGCACTAGAAAATTGAACTCTGTAGCCAAAATGTGTTTGAGCTTTGCCACTATCATCAATATATACAACTCTAAAAATAATTGTTCTTTCTGGCATTACTAGTCTTTGTAATACTGCGTGTTGTTCGTATTGCTTGTTGCTTTCTAGTAATGGTGTAACTGATTTTAAAACTTCAGTTGCACATTGTAAGAATATAGGTTGTCTAGATGAATAAGTTTTGATTAATTCAAGTGTTTCATTTACATAAGATTTTGCACTCATTTTTTCTCCTTTAAAAAATAAAAAAATATTATACAAAAAAAATTAAATTTATGATAAAAATTTTTGAAGAAAAATGTATGAAAAAAATTAATAAAAATTTGTGATTAATTTTTAGGAATTTAAAATGATTTAAATTCCTAGAAGTTTTAAACTATTGGTATGAATAATTGATAATTATCGTCTAGTATTTCGTAAAGTTTTGAAAAATCATTAGATAAATATTTTAAAGTATTCGTTTTGATTATATGCTTTTCAAATCCTAAACAATGTATTATATATGGATTAAATTTTAGCTCTAATAATGGGTTTTTGCTTTTGTATTCTACTAATTCTAAATTCTTATTAAAAAATTGTGATTGCATATTTATATGCTCTATTAAATCATCACTTACAGGATTTGCATTATCAAAATACATCATTTTTGCATTTAAATTAAGTATTAAAGAAATATCTAATAAAGTAGATGTCAAATTCTCCACTCTAAGAGAGCCTGAACCTATGCAAGCTATAGTATTTAGCTTTGCAAAATCTATTGTTCCTATTTTTAAAACAGGCATAGAACTATCATAAAAAGTTGCTATATTTTTTTTAAAAATTTCTTTACTTGTAATAAATAGTCCAGAATACATATTACAAAACTCTAAAACTACATTATTTACCGATATATCTTCATATTTAATATGGACTATTATTGTCTTTCTTTTAAGTTTCTTTAATTTTTCTAGGTCTTTATTTATTGTAGGATTTACTACATAAAAAATTAGTCTTGAACTATTAGATTTAGCGTGTAATAAAAGTGCTGTATTTATTAAATTATCTATATTTTCATCAATTTTCATATCAATTACAACGCAAATACTATCTCCATAAGGGCTAGGAAATTGTCCTACCTGACCTTTAATCCTTGAAAACATTAGATTTAAAATATTTGGATCACCTACTAAAACTAGCTCATCATTTGCTAGAATTTGAGTATCGGGTTTTGGTAAAATTATTTCATTATCTCTATAAATTAATGCGATTTTATAAAATTCTTGCGCAATTGCATTTATATGTTTGTTTGCATAAATTGAGCCAACAGGAACAAATACTTGCATAATCTCGCCAATTCCAAGCCCAATATCTCTTGCTATCATTGGCATATTTGGCAAAATATCTATTAAATGATTTGTAGTCATTTCTTCTTGATTAATAAGAGTGCAAAAGCTATCATTTTCGTATTCTTTATTGTTTGATAATACTACAATTCTTACTCTTTTATCAATAAATCTTATAGCATCATAAGCAAGCCTTGTATCTAAATCATTATCAAATAATAAATATACAAGTTCAAGATTATTATTTACATAATTTTTAAGTCTTGCAGCATTTGTAGGGTCAATTTTAATATGAGTAAAACTATGCTTAAAATTAATATCATCTTGGCAAACGATTATATATTCTTTTGTGCTATCCTTAAACTTTGCAAGTTCTTTTAAGAAGTGATTTGCAACACAAACCTTAGCTAAAACTAATATTTTTTTCATAACAACTCCATTTTATAAAGGAAAATTATAATGAAATTTGATTTATATTCAACAGATAATAATGCTAGGCTTGGTAAAGTAAGCACAGCTCACGGGGAATTTAATACTCCTTGTTTTATGCCAGTAGGAACTCAAGGCTGCGTAAAAGCTCTAGATGCAACCGATATGCAAAGTCTAGGAGCAAAAATAATCCTAGCAAATACTTATCATACTTATTTAAGACCAGGTGCTGATTTGATAGCTAGACACGGCGGGCTACATAATTTTACTAAATTTAATGGAAGCTTTCTAACTGATAGTGGTGGATTTCAAGCTTTTTCACTAAGTAAAAATACAAAACATAGTGATGATGGAATTACCTTTAAAAGCCACATTGATGGGAGCTTACATCATTTTACACCTGCAAGTGTTTTAAAAACGGAGTATTTATTAAATAGTGATATTTGTATGGTTTTAGATGATTTATGTGCTTTACCTGCTAGTGAAGAAAGAATTAAAGCAAGTCTTAAACGCACTATTTATTGGGCTAAACTCTCGCTTGAGATGAAAAAAGAATTTCAAAATACAGATGAAATTACCTTGCTTCAAAAATATTCAAAAGAGCTTTATAAAAGCGAGTTTAAAAAGCTTTATACAAATGAATTAAAAAGAGAGCAAAATATCTTTGCTATCGTTCAAGGTGGGACTAATCATACGCTAAGAAGTGAGTGTTTAAAAGGTATTTTAGATGCTGAAAATGAATACTATTTTGATGGACTTGCAATTGGTGGGCTAAGCGTTGGAGAGCCAAATGAATTAATGTATGAAACGGTAGAAAAACTAGCCCCACAAATGCCACAAAATCGCCCAAGATATTTAATGGGAGTTGGAACTCCGCTTGATTTGGTAGAAAATGTCGCTCGTGGGGTTGATATGTTTGATTGCGTTATGCCTACTAGAAATGCTAGAAATGGCACATTATTTACAAGTTTTGGCAAAATAAATATAAAGGCTAGTTTTATGAAAGATGATAATGAGCCAATTGATAAAAACTGCTCTTGTTATACTTGCAGAAACTACAGCCGTGCTTATGTTCATCATTTGTTTAAAGCTGGAGAGATTACATTTTTTCGCTTAGCAAGTCTTCATAATTTGCATTATTATTTAAATTTAATGAGTGAGATTAGAGAAAATATAGCTAATAAAACTTTTGCTAATTTTTATAAGAATTTTAAAGAGATTTATAAATAATATTAGTTTAAATACTAATATTATTTAAGCTAAACTTAGAAAGTCTTTATTGAGCTTTCTAATTTTTCCTTGAAAATTTACGCTAATTAAATTGCCTTCAATGGCAAGTATTTTTCCACTACCAAATAATTTATGATTTACTACATTTCCTACTTTAAATTCATTAGTAGAATTATTTATAGTAGTATTGCTAGTATTTTTATACATAATTTCATTTACAAAAATACTTGGATTTGTATAATCATATTGTAAATAGAATTTATGTTTTGCCCTTGTCATCGCTACATAAGC
This sequence comes from Campylobacter sp. 2018MI13, assembly GCF_018501135.1. Taxonomy (NCBI): domain Bacteria; kingdom Pseudomonadati; phylum Campylobacterota; class Epsilonproteobacteria; order Campylobacterales; family Campylobacteraceae; genus Campylobacter; species Campylobacter sp. 2018MI13. Next base: position 19,647 of record NZ_JAHCZC010000002.1, read on the forward strand.
TAATCTTCGCTCTTCTTCAATATCAAAAATACCCATAAAAGTGCAAGGCATTTTGCCACCATCACAATCAATTAAAAATACATATTCAAATTCTAATCCTTTACTAGCGTGAATAGTCATAAGATTAATTGCGTTATTATTTTCTTTTATTATTTGCTCTTGTAAGATGATTTTATTTAAAAAATTAGTAAGCTTAGCAATATCAGCATTAAAGCCGCATTCTCTTTTGATAATATCAAAAAATACCGAGCAGTTTTCAGCTCTTGATTTTGGATTATCAAATAAATTATGAACTTCAAGAGAAGCTAATTTATTTAAAAATAAAGCGAATTTATCTTGAGTTGTAGTATAAAGCTCTATAAATTCTTTAATTTCAATATTTTTAAAACTATCTAAATTATCTTTTAAACTTTCAAATAAAGATGGTTTTTTAGATAAATTCTCTAATTTTTCTAAGGCTTTTTCACCAAATTTTCTTTTAGGCATATTGATGATTTTTTTAAAGGCCAAGTTATCGTTAAAATCCACATAAAGTCTTAGATAATTTATGAGTAATTTAATTTCCGCTCTTTCAAAAAACGGAACAGAACCAATAACTTTATAAGGTATATTCTCACTAATTAATCTAGGCTCAATGAAATTTCCGCTCATATTCATTCTATATAAAACACAGATTTCATTGTGTTTTACGCCTTTTTCTATAAGACTTTTAATCTCATAAATTACTTCATAATAATTTTCTAATTTAGTAATATCTATATCAAATTCATTATTTGTAAATAGCTCTTTTCCATATCTTGTTTTATTATTTGCTATTAAGCTATTTGCGTGATTTAATATGGTTTTTGTGCTTCTATAATTTTCTTCTAATTTAATGATTTTTGCGTCTTGAAAATCATCAGAAAATCCTAATATATTTTGTATTCTTGCGTGGCGAAATGAGTAAATACTTTGATCATCATCTCCAACTACAACGATATTTTGATGAGCTTTACATAATAATTTTAATAATTTTAATTGAGCTAAATTAGTATCTTGATACTCATCTACCATTATGTATGAATATTGATTGCTAATTTTTGTAGCTGTTGTTGGATTATTTTTTAAAATATCGTGTGGCAGAATTATTAAATCATCAAAATCTATTAAATTATTGTATTCTAAAGCTTTTTCATAATCTAAATATATTTCGTGATTTTCATTTTCTAATTCAAATTCTAAGGTATTTTTAACCCTATCTATATAAGCCATAGCTTCGTTGGTTTTATTTCTTAAAAACTCTTTTTCATCTTTTAAGATTTCTTTATCTTTTTTATCCTTACTTAAAAAATTTATATCAGTTTTTCTAATTTTTTCTAAAACAAATTCTTTAATCATAGCCTTTTTATCATCAGTATCAATTAGTCTATAATTTTTCCTTCTTCTTCCATCTAATAATTCTATATATTCACTTAAAAACTCCATTCCAAAGCTATGAAATGTGCTTAAAATTGGTAAATTATTACTATAGCCTATTTCATTTAGCATTTTTATAGCTCTTTCTTTCATTGAAGCCGCGGCTTTATTTGTAAATGTAAGGCTTAAAATTGATTCAGGGCTAATTCCAACTTCACTTATTAAATAGACTAATCTGCTAATCATTGTTTGAGTTTTGCCAGTTCCAGCACCAGCTAAGATTAATAAACTTCCATCTACAAATGTAGCGGCTTGTTTTTGAGCAGGATTTAGTCTATCTAAATAATTCATTCGCAAAATTCCTTAACCATTTTAGCAATTTCATTAATTCCTAATTGCCAAAACTCATCACTATTTAAATCAAGTCCAAAAAGTCCTACCAATTCAGCCGGAGAGCGACTTCCACCACTTGCTAAAAATTCTGTATAAAGCTCTACGAAATTAGCACATTTTCCACTCTTATAAAGCCCAAATAATGCTAAAACTAATAATTGTGCGTAAGAATACGCGTAGCAGTAAAACGGCGAATGGATAAAATGTGGGATATAGCTAAACCAATATTTGTATTTTTTGCGTAATTTTACGCTACTACCAAACATTTTTTGCCCTTCAGCTAGCCATAAGTCGCAAAACTCATCAACACTTAATTCGCCTTCGTGATTATGTAGAGCGATTTCGTAATTTGTAAAATTAATTTGTCTAAAAAATGTTGCGAATATATCTTCAATTTTACTTGCTAAAAGTGCTTTTTTATCCTTAGGGCTAAGTGTATCTTTAATAGCGTCATAAACTAGCATTTCAGCAAAAACACTAGCAGTTTCAGCTGTAGTTAGCGGAGTATTTGCATTAAAATACCCTAGATTTTCTCCTGCTAGACTTTGATGGATTAAATGCCCTAATTCGTGTGCTAAAGTGAATAAATCTCTTCTATTATTTGTATGATTTAGCATTACAAATGGTTGAGGATTTATGCCATAGCTAAATGCTCCACTACGCTTATTTTTAGCAGGGTATACATCAAGAGCTTTATTATTAAGTGCTTTTTGCATAAGTTCAGCAAATTTTGGGCTAAATTTATTAAAAGTATCTTTTACAACTTTACAAGATTTCTCAAAATCCCAATCATTGCTAATATCATCATAAAGTGGAGCGTATCTATCATAGTCTTTTAATTCTTTAAGACCTAGAATTTCACGCTTTTTATTGTAATAATTTTCTACTAAATGATAATTATTTTCGGCTGCTTTTATTAGGCTTTTTACACTTTCATCTTCAATTTGATTACTCAAATTCCTTGCTTGCATAGGATTTTCATAGCCCCTTAGCTCGCATTCACTTAAGTGATTATTTTTAATCATATTAAAAATAAAGCATAGAGTTTTTATATTTTTCTTAAGTCCTTTTGTAAGTGCATCGGCTGCTCTTTTTCTTAAAGCTCTATCAGGGCTATAAAGTTTGCTTAATAGTTCTTCTTCGCTGATTTTTTTTAAGTCAAGTTTAAAGGTAATATTACTTAAGTATTCATCAAATAATCTTGAAAATGCTTCTTTACCATTTATATTCATTTTCATAAATACTTGCTCGTTGCTTTTGCTTAATTGATATTTTTTAGCTTTTAGCCAATTATTTAGCATATATGAATATTTTTTACAATTATTTGCAATTTCTTGTGCGTTTTCTAATTCGCAAAACTCAATTTCAAAAAACACCAATTTACTTTCAATATTAGTGCAAATTGTGCTTATTTCTTGTAAAAACGCTCCATTTGCACTATCTTTTGCAAAATGTAAATACGCATAAGCTCCGGCACGGCTTAACTCATTATAAATGCTTTCTAATTTTGAAATTATATTTTCAAATTCTTTTTCATTTTTTAAATTATTTTCGTATTTTAAAGCAAAATCGTTTGCTTGATTTTCTAAATCTTTTAAAATTTTATATAATTCTTCTTTGTTTTTATAAATTATGCTTAAATCCCATTCCATTTTATACCCTACTTAAATCTATTTTAGTATCAGAACAAATTGCAGAAAATAGCACATCAGTAGAGCTATTTAAAGCGGTTTCAACACTATCTTGAATAACTCCAATTATAAAGCCAACCCCAACTACTTGCATAGCAATATCATCATTTATCCCAAATAATGAACACGCTAAAGGAACAAGTAAAAGTGAGCCACCAGCAACCCCACTAGCTCCACAAGCAGCAAATGCAGCTAAAAAGCTAAGTAGTATAGCGTTTGTAAAAGTAATATTAAGTCCTAATGTATGAACTGCAGCAAGTGCTAAAACAGAAATAGTAACAGCAGCTCCAGCCATATTAATTGTAGCACCTAGTGGAATTGATACTCCATATAATTCTTTATCAACATTAATTTTTGAACATAGTGCCATATTTACAGGAATATTTGCAGCTGAACTTCTTGTAAAAAACGCATAAATTGCAGAGTGTTTTATACAAACCCAAACTAATGGATAAGGATTTTTCTTAGTAACTACAAATACTATTAATGGATTGATTATAAATGTTACAAATAGCATAGTCCCAACTAATACTAATAGTAATAAAACATAATCAGCTAAAGTTTCTACACCAGTTTTAGCAACACTTGTGCTTACTAGACCAAAAATACCAATAGGAGCTAGACGAACTATGAAAGCAACAATTTTAATAGTGCCTTCATTAATATCTATAAATACTTTTTTTACTTCTTTTGAGCAAGTTTTAAGTGCAATTCCAGCAGCTATAGCCCAAGTTAAAATTCCAATATAATTTCCATTAGCTAATGCACTTACTGGATTTTCTATCATTTTAAATAATAAATCTTTAAATACCATAGCAACACTACTTGGCGGGGTTAAATCAATATTATTTGGTATTTCTAATATAAGTTTTGTAGGAAATAAAAAGCTAGCAACAACACCACAAACAGAAGCTAAGAAAGTTCCTATTAAATATAAAATTATTACTTGTTTTATTTTTTTAGTTCCATTTCCATATTCTCTAGTAGAGATTGCACTAAGAACTAAAATAAATACTAATATCGGAGCAATTGCTTTTAGAGCACCTATAAAAAAATCTCCTAATAAAGAAGTATAATCAGTAAAACTAGGAATACAAATTCCAACAAAAACACCTACAACAATACCAATCATAATTTTTATAATTAAATTAGTACTTTTATATCTTTTAATCATTGAACTTAAGACGCTCATAATATCTCCTTAAAAAGGCAAAAATATAGCAAATCTCTCTTACAAAACATTAACTATAAAGGCTAAAATTAGGCAAAATTTAATTATTAAAGGATAATAAATGTATTTATTTACAAGTGAAGTAGTAAGTGCAGGACACCCTGATAAATGTGCTGATATCATTGCTGATAGCATTGTTGATTTGCATATAAATTATGATAAAAATGCTCGCGTTGCTAGTGAAGTTTTTGTCGCTGGAAAGAATGTAATAATTGGTGGAGAGATTAAATCTAATTTAAAGGTTAGTGAAAGTGAATATGAAGAAGTAGTTAAAAACGCTTTAATTAAAATAGGTTATAAAGAAAATTCTCATTTTAGCAAGGCTGAATGCTTACACCCAAGTGATGTTAAAGTGCAAGTGTTATTAAACGAGCAAAGTAATGATATTAATCAAGGCGTTGATAAAAGTGATGGAGAAATGGGAGCGGGTGATCAAGGTATGATGTTTGGCTTTGCAAGTAGCGAAGCACCTGAATTTATGCCTGCTGCGATTTTTTATGCGAGAATGATTTGTAATAAAGTATATGAATATGCTCTAAATAATCCACATGAATTTGGAGTAGATATTAAAACTCAAGTTACAATTGACTATGAGAGCAAGGAAAATTATGAAAATTGTAAGCCTAAAAAAATCCATACAATAGTAGTTTCAGCTCCTAGCGTAAGTAGTCTAAGTCTTGATGAAGTTCGCTCAAAAATTATGAATTTAATTTGTAATTCAGGCTTACCAAAAGAGCTATTTAATAAAGATGATTGCATTATTTATATTAATCCAACAGGAAGATATGTAAATCACTCAAGCCTTCACGATAGTGGCTTAACGGGAAGGAAATTAATAGTAGATAGTTTTGGTGGATATAGCCCAATAGGAGGAGGTGCACAAAGCTCAAAAGATTACACAAAAGTTGATAGAAGTGGGCTTTATGCAGCTAGATATGTAGCAAAAAATATAGTTGCAAGTGGCTTAGCTAAAAAATGTATAGTGCAAATTAGCTATGCAATAGGAATTGCAAAACCAATTAGCGTAAATGTTGATTGTATGGGGACAAATGCAAGTGTTGATGATAATATTTTAAGTGCATTTGTTGAAAGAAATTTCGCATTAACTCCTAGATGGATTAAAGAAAAATTTAGATTAGATGAGCCTAGTAAAGCTGGATTTTCTTATGCTGATGTTGCGACTTACGGGCAAGTTGGAGTTGCAAGTTATCCTTGGGAGCAGCTTGATAGCGTTGAATTATTTAAGAGTTTATTAAAATGAAAATAGGAATTATTGGACTTGGAGCCGTTGGTTCGGCTGCAAGTTTTATGCTAAGTAGTCAAAATATAGCAAACGAGCTTTATTTATACGATATTAAAGATGGCTTAGCAAATGCAAGTAAGATTGATTTAGAAGATAGTCTTGAAAATACCAATTCAAATTCTAAGATTTTTGCTGTTAGCAAGGTAGAAGAATTAGTAAAATGTGATCTTATTGTCTTAGCATATACAACTTGTATCGAGCCTGATAGAACGCTTGAACTTAAGGCTAATTATGAACCTTTAAAAGAAATTATTAATGCCTTAAAGGGCTTTAATGGTATATATTTAATAGCCACAAATCCAAATGATAGCATTGTTTATTACGCTCAAAAATTAAGCGGCTTAGATGCTTTTAAAGTAATTGGCACAGGCACAACGCTTGATAGTGCAAGGCTTAAGATTGAAATTGCTAATAAATTAGGAATTTCTTATAAAAATATAAATGCTTTTATGCTAGCAGAACATGGAGATACGCAGTTTTTTTATAAGAGCAATGCCTTTGTGGGCGGTAAAAATATTAATGAGTTTAACCTTAATTTAGATGAGATTGAAAACAGAGTTCGCTTTAAGGGTGGAGAGATTTTTAAAGTAAAAGGTAAAACAGAATTTGGAATAGGAAGTGTGATTGCAAGAATTATTAAAGCTATTAAAGATGATGAGAATTTAATCACACCTATTAGTTTTACTCAAGATAATTTAGCTTATTCAAGATTGGTTGTAGTAGGTAAGGGTGGTATTAAAAAAGTTCTTGAATTAGACTTAAACAAAGATGAAAAAGAAAAACTTGAAATCTCAAAAAATTATATTTTAAAGACTATTAATTCTATTAAATAATTAGTGAAGAGTTAAATCTCTTCATTGTTTATATATACATTAAAACTTTTTGGCTTGCTAATCTTTTTAATAGCTTCTTGCATAATGAAATTATTTGTATTTTTTGTTATATATAAAGTTTTATTTTTATAAGAAAAATCACAAATTTCGTTTTCTTTAGCCTTATTTAAAGCATTACAAAATGCTAGAATAAAATTAAGCCAAGATATGGTATTTTCATCTGGCAATAATTTTTTTAATTTTAAATTCTCATAATTTATTTTTTTGCCGTGTTGTTCTATTATAGTTGCTATTAGTGCTTTATCTTCGTGTTTTATACAAAAATTTAGACCACTTAAAACACAATAAGCACTATGTTTATGGTTTGAATAATAACTAAGCAATAAACCCGTTTCAATGAGTTTTGCTGCATAAGTTAAGTGTTTTAGATATTTTTTATCAACATAATGAATTTCATTTAAAGTATTAAATAATCTTGTAACATTACTAACTAGTGAGCCTGATTTGTATTTAATTAGTCTATCTTCAAGACTTTTTAAGCTCGGATTAAAATTGGCTGGAAACCCTTTGTGGTGTTTAAATAAGTCTTTTAAAAATATTCCTTCTCTAACTCCAGCACCACTTGTAATTATTTGCTTAATTTTTAATTTTTTAATTATTTTATAAAAGACTAAAGCACCCATTTTAATGGTATCGTGTCTTTCTTTTTTAATTCCTAGCGAGCTAAGTTCTGAATTTTTGCAATTTATAATTTTTTCTATAAATTCACTTTCTTCATCTACTTGATAAGAAAAAGCATGAACTTGACTTAAAGGATAATTGTTTTTTTCCATAATAGCATTGCTAATAGCTCTTAATGAGCCGCCTATTGTAATTAAGATAGAAGCTTTAAAATCATCAGGGATTTGCTCTAAATAATTATCTATATATTTTTCTAATTTATTAAATTTGTCTTTAAATAAGTCTTTTAATCTCACCGTTCCAAGGTCAAGCGAGAAAGTTTTAACTACTTTTGTATTCTCACACAAACACAATTCAGCACTACCACCACCAATATCTAAACAAATTGATTTTTCATCTAATTTAGGTAGTAAATTAATAGCTCCAAAACCACTTAAATATGCTTCTTCCATTCCACTTAAAGTTTTGATATTGAGTTTTAAATCTTTTTTTAATAGGTTAATTAAATCAGCTTTATTTTTTGCATCTCTTAGAGCTGATGTTCCTATGCAAAATATTTTATTACACTTAAAATTAAGTGCTTGAGTTTTAAAATATTTTATTATTTCGTAAGCTTTTTTGATTTGTTTTTCTACCAATACATTATCTTGTTCATAAGCACCTTGTGCCAAACGAAATTTAACTTTTTGTTCGTTTAATATATAAAAACCATATCTTGAAGTTTTTTCATATATTGCCATTCTAATTCCGTTTGAACCTAAATCAATAATTGCAGTTTTTTTTGCCATATTTCTTCTCTTAATTTTTTTTGATTTTCATAGAAAAAATAGCCCTTGTTCCTTGCATATCTTTTCTATTTTCTAATGATACTTCAGCTTTTAGTGCGGTTGCAGCTGATTTTGATAAATAAAGTCCTAATCCAACGCCTTCTTTATCTCCAAATCTTTTAAATGGTGCAAAATAATCTTTATCTTCACTAATTCCACAACCCATATCATCTACATATAGATAAAAAGTCATATTATTGATGAAAGTTGTAATTGTTATTGTTGTATTTGGTTGAGAAAATTTAAATGCGTTTTGAATAAAATTTTGTAAAATTTGTGAGAATAAGGTTTTTTGTATTTTTATCTTTAATTCATTTGGGTTTAGATTAAGTTCTATTTTTTGTCCTGTTTTTGAGCCTAATAGGCTAAAATTTTTGCTTTCTTGTCTAATAAAATCAATTAAGTCTATTTCATTTGGCTCTTCAAATTGCGCACCTTCTAATCTGCCAATTTTAAGAATTTCATTTATGATTTTATTGATATTATCTATGCTATCATTAGAGTTTTTAATGGTTTGAATATAATATTCACTATCTCTTGATTTAATTAGCGTTACATCGTTTTTAGCTTTTATAACTGCTAAAGGAGTTTTTAATTCGTGAGCAATTCCTATAAATAGTTCTTTTTGAGACATATTATAGTTTTGAATTCTAGTAATTAAGTGATTAATACTACTTATGATTTCTTTAAACTCTAATGGATAGTTTTTATAATCTAATCTATTTGTAAAGTTATCATCAAACCTACTAACTTTAACGCTTAATTCTTTTAGGTGCATTGATAATATTCTTGATAAGAATAATGAATAAAAAATAATCAAACTAATAGCAATAATAATTATTAAAAATAAAGATATAAAAATAGTATCAAGAATTTTAATTGATTGACTTATATCTTTTTTCAATATTATATAATCCCCAAATTCATTGTAAGGATATGTTAAAATCAAGACTTTTTTATCATTTTCATTGATTATTTGAAAGTTTGGTTTCATAGTTTTTTTATCTAAATGAATTATTTTATAGTCTTTAAAAATAATAAAGTTTGAACTATTATTCACTTCAATAATACTAATAGCATTTTTGATTAAATTATCAAATTCATTTTGCATTATATTAATTTTTAGAATTTGATACGACAGAACTGAAAAAATAACAACTAGCACCGTAATAGTAGATGCTAGTTGCAAGAAAAATTTATTTCTTATGCTTTTTTGGGAAAGCAAAATCTATAGCCTCTTCTTCTTATTGTTTCAATAGTTGAGATACCTAAAGGCTTATCCATTTTTTGCCTAATTTGATTGATTGCAACTTCAATTACATTAGGAGTTACAAGTTCAGGTTCTTCCCAAATTGCATCTAATAATTGTTCTTTTGATACTATTTGATCAGAGTGTCTTGCAAGATGGGTTAATACTTCAAAAGGTTTACCTTTTAATTCAATTTCTTTACCTTTATAAGTAATTTTTTCTTCATCTGGGTCTATTTCTAAATTATCAATTTTAATTGTATTTGACCCACCAAATCTAAGTCTTGCTTCAATTCTAGCTAATAATACATTAAAATCAAAAGGTTTTTTAATGTAATCATCAGCACCTGCTTTTAAAGCGCTTATTTCACTTTCTTTATCATCTTTCGCAGATAAAATTATGATTGAAGTTCTTGAAGATTTATGTTTTACAACATGTATTAAGTCAGTGCCATCACCATCAGGAAGCATCCAATCTGTCAATACTAAATCGTAGTTTCTAATACCGATATAATATTCAGCATCTTTACAATTTTCGCACGCATCTATTTGATAGCCATATTCAGTTAAACCTTCGGCTAGTGTCTTGTTTAAAGATATTTCATCTTCCACTACTAAAATACGCATTTTTTTTCCTTAAAGTAAAATTAAGGTTATGCTAACACAATTTAAGCAAATATTCAAGTTTTTTTAAAGTTATTTTAATATTTTTTTTTGTATTTAGCACTAAGTTTTGTATTTTTCATAATCTCTAATTTAATAATCTCAATTTTTATTTTTTTTAGTTGTGGAAATTTGATTTTTATTTTTTTTGCTAGTTTTTTATTAGCTTTTTCTAAGGTAAAGAATTTTTTTGATTTTAAATATTTTTTTGATAATTTAGTTACTTTAGCATAGTCTAAAAAACTATCAGCTTTTGCATTTATTTTTAGGCTTATTGTTTGCTTTTCTAATCTTTCAAATTCCAATAAGCCTATTATACATTTAAATTTTGTTTTTATTTTTATATGACTTTGCATTCGTCTTTAAAAATCAATCTAATAATATTTGGTATATGTTTATAGAACACAAAAAATAATATTAAATATATTGGTGCGTGAGAATTAATACTAATATTAGGGTATAAAAATTCTGCACTAATTACTCCAATACTAAATCCTATTAATGATGCTAAGCTAGATATTTTAAATACTTTTCCGATTATTAGCCAAAAAATAAGACCTATAATTACAGAATAAGGAACTAATAGTATTAAAGCTCCAGCCCCACTAGCTACGCCTTTACCGCCATTAAAGCTTAAAAATATGCTATAGCAATGTCCTATAACACTAAGAACTGCCATAGCCCAAATTGTTGCTTCATTTATATCTAAAAACATAGCAATACAAATTGGAAGCATAGCTTTTAAAAAATCACTTAACATAGTAGCTATTGCTAATTTTTTAGCCAATTTTGGATTAACTTGTTTTACAACTCTTAATACATTTGTAGCTCCTATGCTTTTTGAACCTTGAGATTTAATATCAACATTCGCAAATTTTTTAGCATATATTAATCCAAAAGGAATTGAGCCTATTAAATAGGCTATTAGCATACAAATTAAATTATTATTTGTAAACAAATCAATTATGAATGTAATAAAATTCATATCTTAATCTCTTTTATATAGGCTTAATTGATTTTTAAGCTCTACTAAAGTTTCTTCTACTCTTCTGCTTGCAAATTCTTGAATTTTTTTAGCATCTTCTTGGTCTGGTAAAATCTCTAAACAATATCTGTAAGCATTTTGATACACAATTAAAACAACTAATTTAAATTTTAAATTAAACTCAACTGCTTCATTTGAATGAGGCATATGTAAACAAATATAAGATGATAAAATATCACCTCTTTTAAATCCTACATCTTCATTAGAAACAACACCAATTCCACCCTCTGAAATATCAAATAATTTTCCATTAGCAACCCTTCCATCTTCATGAGTTAGTGCTATTTTAGTAAATTCATTAGGATGCACTCTAGGATATGCTCTTTTTAATGCGTGCATATATGGTTGGCTTTCAAAATTATTTAAAGTTACCGTGCAATTTACAATATTAACAGATAAAATATTTGCTTTAATATTTTTTTGCAAATATTGATTTTGAACTATATAAGCGCAATCTTCTTCTTTCATAGCTAAAATTTGCATTAAATCAACTTTTACAACTATACTCGCATCTTCAACTTGTAAAATTTCTCCGTAAGTTCTAACAGGAACACCATTATAAAGATTTAAAAATTCTAATTTTTCTCCTACAGAATACATTTTTTTAAATGTATCTATAAAATTCTCGTGTATAAAAAATCCACCAGAACTACTTGCTGAAAATACATTAATTGAACTTTGTGCAGTCGTAGAATCGTGACAAATTGTGCAAAAAATTGAACCATATCTTTCTAATGCAAAGGCGAGATTAACAACTAATTTATTGTTTAATCCATTATTCATAATATGCTTAGAAAAATCTATATAAGTTTTTAATAAAAATTCAAAAAAGCAAGCTCTATCAAAGTCTTTTGTCTTGGCTAATTCCTTACCTCTTTCTATACTAAAATCTTTTGTTAGTAACATAGAAAATAATTCTTCGTAAGCATCTTCACAATTTTTTGATAAAATTTTGCCTTCGCTTCTATAATAAGCTTGTATGTTATTAATAAATTTGTGTGTATATTTTTCAAAATAATTAATACTAGAATTAACTAGTTCGTCTCTTCCTTCAAAACTCATGTTTTTGTTTCCTTTTAAACTAAAAATAGCATTAGTGTAGCAAAAAAAATAAATTTTTAAATAAAAATTAATGATTTTTTGATAGTATTCGCTTTTTACAACTCATTTAAGCTTATTTAAATCTTTAAATTTCTAATATTTAAAGTGCTTGATGGGACTTACTAAATTACAAAGGATGAATTATGTATGCTATTTTTAAACATAGCGGTAAGCAGTACAAAGTAAGTGTTGGCGACGAATTAAAGTTAGATCGCTTTGAAGCAGAGAAAAAGTCTATCGTAGAAGTTACAGATGTTTTAGCTGTTAACGATAAAGAATTAAAAATCGGTACCCCTTTTGTTAGTGGAGCGAAAGTTGTTCTTGAAGTTATCAACGAAGGAAAAGATAAAAAAGTTGTAATTTTTAAGAAAAGAAGAAGAAAAGACTCTAAATTAAAAAGAGGTTTTAGAAGACAATTTACTCGCGTAGTAGTAAAAGAAATTAAAGCGTAAGGAGAAATACAATGGCACACAAGAAAGGTCAAGGTTCAACTCAAAATAATAGAGATTCTATAGGTAGACGTTTAGGTGTTAAAAAATTTGGTGGAGAATTTGTAAGAGCTGGAAATATTATTATTCGCCAAAGAGGAACAGCAACTCACGCAGGAGCAAATGTTGGTATGGGAAGAGATCATACTATTTTTGCTTTAGTTGATGGTTTTGTTAAATTTGAAAGAAAAGACAAAAACCGCAAAAAAGTTTCTGTATATCCTGCAGTATAATTTAAATTAAAAGGAGCTTAGGTAATGTTTGTTGATAGTATAAAAATTAGGCTGAGCTCTGGTAACGGCGGAGCGGGTGCTAGCTCATTTCGCCGTGAAAAACATGTACCACTAGGTGGTCCTGATGGCGGCGATGGCGGTCGTGGTGGCGATGTAGTGGTTATTTGTGATAATAATCTTCATACTTTAGCACATTTTAAAGGCAAAACACATTTAAAAGCTAGTAATGGTGATTGTGGATTACCTAGAAATAAAAGTGGTAAAAAAGGTGAGAATTTAGAAATAAAGGTTCCAATAGGTACTCAAATTATTGATATTAATACCAATGAAATCTTACATGACTTTACGAGTTTAGGAGAGCAAATAGTCTTATTAAATGGTGGTTTAGGTGGCCTTGGAAATAGACATTTTAAAAGTTCTGTTAATCAAAGACCTACATACGCTCAACCTGGCAAAAAAGGAGAAAGTCTAGAAGTAAGACTTGAATTAAAATTAATTGCTGATGTTGGATTAGTTGGATATCCTAATGTTGGAAAATCTACTTTAATTAGTATAGTAAGTAATGCTAAGCCAGAAATTGCTGATTATGAATTTACAACTCTTACTCCAAAATTAGGTGTTGTAGATATTAATGATTACTCGTTTGTAATGGCTGATATACCAGGAATTATAGAAGGTGCTAGCGAAGGAAAAGGTTTAGGATATGAGTTCTTAAAACACATATCAAGGTCAAAATGCTTATTATTTATGCTAGATAGTTTTAAAGAAATGAGCATTAAAGAACAATTTATTAATTTATACAAAGAACTTGAAGCTTATGGCTTGAATGATTTTAAATTTGCAGTTGCAATCACAAGATGTGATGTGGCTAAAGAGAATTTAATTCAAGAATTAGAACTTTTAAATGAGTATTTAAAAAGATATGATAATTTAGTTTTTGTTACAAAAATATCTTCAGTTACTAATGATGGTATTAAAGAGTTAAAATTATCTTTATCAAAAATGTTATTTGAATAACATATCTTAATTTTTAGGTATATCATGAAAAAAAATATAGTATTTATGGGCACGCCCGAATTTTCGGCATTTATTTTAGAAGAGCTTAGTAAATTTCATAATGTAAGTCTAGTTTTAACCCAAACAGATAAAGAAGTTGGAAGAAAAAAAATATTAACTCCAAGTCCAGTAAAAGAGATTGCGTTAAAACTAAACTTAGAATTAGCACAACCAAAAAGCTTAAGAAATAATGAAGAGATTAGAAATTTAATTAACAATAAAAAACCAGATTTTATAATAGTTGCAGCTTATGGAAAAATACTGCCAAAAGAGATTTTAGACATAGCACCTTGTATTAATACTCACGCTAGTTTACTTCCTTATTATAGAGGAGCTTCACCTATACAAAGTGCTATTTTAAATGGTGATATTGTAAGTGGAGTTACACTTATGAATATGGATATAGGTCTTGATACTGGAGATATTTTATATCAACAAGAATTAAATATTAAGGATTTAAATTCTCCACAAGTATTTGAAAAAATGTCTAAATTATCAGCAAAAATGCTTTTGGAATTTTTAGAAAATCCAAATTATTTTCAACCTATTAAACAAGATGATTCAAAGGCAACTCATACAAAAATTATTAAAAAACAAGATGGTTTAATTGAGCTAAATAATGCTAAAGAAATATACCAAAAATATTTAGCATTTTATGATTGGCCTAATATATTTTTAGAAAATGGTTTAAAGCTAAATGAACTTGAATTGAATGAATGTGAAAGTGATAATAAAGAAGGGCTTATAAAAGAAATAGGTAAAAATTATTTAATTTTAACTTGTAAAAAAGGCAGCTTAAAAGTTTATAAATTGCAAGATGCAGGTAAAAAGTCTTTAGATGCTAATGTATATGTAAATGGTAAAAGGTTAAAACAAGGAGATAGCATTGTATAATCTAGCTTTTTGTAATTGTATAAGTTCAACTCAAGTTGAGCTTATAAATGCTATTAGAAATGGTTTTAAAGAACACGCATTTGCATTGGCTACGCTTAAACAAACTAACGGAATTGGCTCTTGTAATAGAAATTGGGTTAGCGATAATACCGATTCATTTGGCAATATAAATTCTCAGATTCATAATCAGTATTTTAAAGATATAGATTTTATATTTTTTGATGAATATAATAAATTTAATTTAGATATAAAAAATAATTTATATTTATCTTTTTTTAATGATAATTTACCAGATGATTTACCTATTCAATCAGCTAGTATATATTATTCTATGATAATGAAAATAGTCTTAAAAGAATTTGGTTCAAAAGTTTTTATCAAATGGCCTAATGATTTTTATTTAGATAATAAAAAAATTGGAGGGCTAATCACTGCAAAAATAAAAGATAAATTAGTTTGTGGTATTGGTATAAACATAACTACAGCACCAGTAGATGCTAATATTTTAGATATAGATATTTCATATTCAACATTACTTAAAACTTTTTTTGATAGAATAAATCTTAATATTTCTTGGAAAGAAATTTTTGATTATTATAAGAGTGATTTTGAATTAAGTAGATCGTTTTATTTTAAAAATGATGATAATACTTATTCATTAAATGATGTAAAATTATATGAAGATGGTTCTATTTTAGTAGATAACAAAAGGATATATAGTTTAAGATGAGTGAAATTATAACAATAGCTAATCAAAAGGGTGGGGTAGGTAAAACAACAACGGCAGTGAATTTAGCAGCTTCTCTTGCGGTAGCTGAAAAAAGTGTTTTACTAATAGATATGGATCCACAAGGTAATGCTACCACAGGTTACGGATTTAAAAGAAGTGATTTTGAATTTAATATATATCATGTATTAAGTGGTAAAAAAACATTAGATGAGATTATTTTAAAGACAAGTTTGAATAAACTAGACCTTGCTCCATCAAATATTGTTCTTACTAATTTTGAGCAAGAATTAGGAACAGGTGTAAATAATAAACAAATTTTAAGAAAAGCTTTAAAAGATGTTGTAAATAGATATGATTATATAATAATAGATTCGCCACCTGCATTAGGAAATATCACAATTAATGCACTTGCAGCAAGCACTGATGTAATAATCCCGATTCAATGTGAATATTTAGCATTAGAAGGTTTGGCACATATTTTAAGGACAATTCATAATATAAGAGAAGCAATAAATCCGAAGTTAAGAATAAGGGGAATTTTACCTACTATGTATAGCCCACAGAATAATCTTTCAAAGGATACGGTTGCCGAACTTAAAAAGCATTTAAGTGGTAAGTTATTTAGAAAAGATGGAGAGATAGTAATAATTCCAAGAAATGTAAAACTAGCAGAAAGTCCAAGTTTTGGAAAACCTATAATATTGTATGATATAAAATCTCCAGGTTGTGTTGCTTATCAAAGCTTAGCACATTCTTTAATAGGATAGAAAATGGCAAAAAAATCTTTAGGTTCAGATTTTAGTAGTATTTTAGATGATATATCTTTAGCTTATGATGATGAGTTAAGTGGAGTTTTTAGAAGTGATTTAGATACTATAAGAGATATTAGTATAGATGATATAACTCCAAATCCATATCAGCCAAGAAAAAGTTTTAATGAAGATAGTATAAATGAACTTGCTAATTCCATTAAAAATCACGGATTATTACAACCAATTGTTGTAATAGATGCTGATGAGCTTTGTGAAAAGGCAATGGAAAATGGAGAAAATTTAGAAAAAGTAACTAAATATTTTTTAATTGCTGGCGAGAGAAGATTAAGGGCTATTAAAGCTTTAGGTGAAACAAAAATTAAAGCAATTATTGCAAATATAGATTCAAGTAAAACAAGAGAATTAGCTTTACTTGAAAATATTCAAAGAGAAGATTTAAATCCCATTGAACTTGCTTTAGCTTATAAAGAGTTAATGAGAGTTAGAAAAATTACTCAAGAAGAATTAGCGCATAGTATTCAAAAAAGTAGAGCAAATATAGCAAATACTTTAAGATTACTTACTCTTAGTGAAGATACTCAAAAATTAATTATTGATGGCAAATTAAGTGCAGGTCATGCTAAAGTAATAGCAGGTCAAAAAGAAGATGAAAAGATTTTAGTAAATACAATTATTGGTCAAAAATTAAATGTTAGAGATTGTGAAAAACTAGCAAATAAACTCAAGGGTAAAAATACAAATAACATAATTGATGATAGTTTGTTAAAAAAATTAAAAGAATTTAAAATAGATTTTAAAATACAAAATGGCAAACTTATATTTAATTTAAATCAAGAAAATACTAAAAATTTTGTTGAAAATGCTATAAAAAACTTATAATTTAAATATTATTTGATTTTTTTATGTTAATATAAAGTTTTATCAAAATAAGGAGAATGTATGTTTGATGACTTAGATCTTAAAATGATGTTATTAACAGCTATGTTGTTTTTAATATTGCTTTGGATTTTAGATTACATCTTATACAAACCATTGCTAACCTTTATGAAAAATAGAGATGATGGTATAAAAGAAGATGAAGCTAGAATTCAGCAAAATAACACAGACGCTAGTAATAATGAAACATTAATTGCTAAGATTTATGCTGATGCAAGAGCTAAAGCTCAAGCCATCAAAAGCGAGCAAGTTGCCGTAGCAAAAGAGCAAGCAAGCAAAGCTATAGCAGAAAAAAAGGCTAGTCTTGATTTAGACTATCAGAAATTTTTAACTGAACTTGAAGCAAAAAAAATTCAGTTTAAAAATGAGTTGAAAGCTGATTTGTTTCAGTGTGAAAATGCTTTAAGAGCAAGTATAGAAAAAATTTAAGGTTGCTTTATGAACAGATTAATATGGATTTTATTACCTACTTATTTGTTAGCTAGTGATACAGATATTTTCTATAGAACTATAAATTTTGTAATTTTTGCTGTTATGATGTATTTATTACTTGCTAAGACAATTAAAAAGATATATTGTGATAGAATTGATAATATTAAAAATAGATTAGTATCAATAGAAAAAAGCTTAGATGAGGCTAAAAAAAATAAAGAAGAAGCAATTAAAAAAATAGAGATAGCTAATAACGAGGCTGATAAGCTAATAGAATTAGCTAAAGAACAAGCTATAAAATTAAATGAAAATATTTTAAAAGATGCTAATAATGAGATAGAAAATATGAAAAAATCTTATGAAGAGCAAAAAATATTTGAAGAGAAAAAGGCTAAAGAAGAAGTTGTTAATGAACTTATAGAAGAGCTTTTAAATACTAATGTTAATTTAAAACAATCTGATTTGTTAGATATTGTTTCAAGGAAAGTTAGCTAATGGAAAAGTATGTAAATATAATAATGCAAAGAAAAGATAGGGAAGAATTTATATCTTGTTTTGAGATTTTAAAAGAAGCCTTTAAAGATAAAAAAACATTAGTGATAATAAATGCAGTTGGCATTAGCTTAGATAAAAAGATAGAGTTTTTAGTGAGTTTATCTAATACAAACAAAAAAGAAATTATTAATTTTTTAAAGGTATTAGGAGTAAATAATAAACTTGATAAAGTTCCAGTTGTTTATGATGGATTAGTTAAAAAATTAGCTTTAGAAAATAATATTTATTATGCTGATATTTATTCTAAAGAAAAAATTAGTGATAATGATATATTAAAGCACGAAAAAGAATTATCAAATTATTTTAAAAAAGAAATAAAACTAAAAAATATAATTCATGATAAAAATGAAATAAAGATTTATATTGAAGACTTAGGATATGAAATAATAGTATCAGAAACTTCATTAAAAGATAAAATCAAACAGCATATAATGAAAGCAATTTAAGAGGAGTAACAGTGAGTTTTAACGCAAATGAAATTAGCTCAATTATTAAAGAAAGAATTGAGAATTTTAATTTAAATTTAGAAATTGAAGAAACTGGTAAAGTTATTTCAATAGCTGATGGTGTTGCTAATGTTTTTGGATTAAAAAATGTTATGGCAGGAGAAATGGTTGAATTTGAAAATGGCGAAAAAGGTATGGCATTAAACCTTGAAGAAAATAGTGTTGGTGTTGTAGTTTTAGGAAGTTTTTCAAATATTAAAGAAGGTAGCTCTGTTAAAAGATTAAAACAATTATTAAAAGTTCCAGTTGGTGAAGAATTAATTGGTCGTGTTGTTAATGCTTTAGGAGAGCCAATCGACGCAAAAGGTGTTATAAATACTACAAAAACTGCATTCGTTGAAGAAAAAGCTAAAGGTATTATGGCTAGAAAAAGCGTTCATGAACCATTACAAACAGGTATTAAAGCAATTGATGCCCTTGTTCCAATTGGTCGCGGTCAAAGAGAATTAATCATTGGAGATAGACAAACAGGTAAAACAACCGTAGCAGTAGATACCATAATTAATCAAAAAGGTCAAAATGTTGTATGTATTTATGTAGCTATTGGACAAAAACAAAGCACTGTTGCGCAAGTTGTTAAAAAACTTGAAGAACATGGGGCTATGGATTATACAATAGTAGTAAGTGCAACTGCGAGTGATTCAGCGGCTCTTCAATACCTTGCTCCTTATACAGGCGTTACAATGGGTGAGTATTTTAGAGACAATAGCAAACATGCTTTAATAGTATATGATGATTTAAGTAAGCACGCAGTAGCTTATCGTGAAATGAGCTTGATTTTACGCCGTCCTCCAGGTCGTGAAGCTTATCCAGGCGATGTATTCTATCTACATTCAAGATTATTAGAAAGAGCTTCAAAATTAAGTGATGCTTTAGGTGCAGGTTCGTTAACAGCTTTACCTATTATTGAAACTCAAGCAGGGGATGTTTCAGCATATATTCCAACTAATGTTATTTCAATTACAGATGGACAAATATTCTTAGAAACAGATTTATTTAACTCAGGTATTCGTCCTGCTATTAACGTAGGTTTATCAGTATCTAGGGTAGGTGGTTCTGCTCAAATTAAAGCTACAAAACAAGTATCAGGAACATTAAGATTAGACCTTGCGCAATATCGTGAATTACAAGCATTTGCACAATTTGCAAGTGATTTAGATGAGAGTTCAAGAAAACAATTAGAGCGTGGTCAAAGAATGGTTGAAGTATTAAAACAACCTCCATATAGCCCATTAGCTATTGAAAAGCAAATAGTTCTAATTTATGCAGGTACTAGAGGATTTTTAGATGATATTGCTGTAGATAAGATTACTAAATTTGAAAATGATTTATATGCTTATATTGAAACAAAGTCTCCTGAGATTTTTGAGCAAATTAGAGTTAAAAAAGCTTTAGATAGTGATTTAGAAGATAAAATTAAAAATTTATTAAATGAGTTTAAAGCAACACAAGCGTAGGTTTTGTAATGGCGAATTTAAAAGAGATAAAAAGAAAAATAAAGAGCGTTCATAATACTCAAAAGACTACTAATGCTATGAAATTAGTTTCTACTGCTAAATTAAAAAAAGCAGAAGAGCTTGCTAAGAAGTCTAAAGTATATGCAAGTAAATTGCAAGAGGTTATGCAAGAAATTTCGTTTAAGCTAAATCAATTTGATATGGCTAAAGATAGTAGATTTTTTGGTAAGCATGAGATTAAGATTGTGGATGTTGTATTTATTACTTCGGACAAAGGTTTGTGCGGTGGTTTTAATATAAAAACTTTAAAAGAAGTTAGTAAAATTATTAAAGAAAATAAAGAAAAAGGTATTAAAACTAGATTAAGAGCTATAGGAAAAGTTGGTATTGAGTTTTTTAATTTTCAAAAAATTGAAATACTAGATAAATATACAGGCGTTAGTTCTTCACCTGATTATGAAAAAGCTAGAGAAATTATTAATTTAGCTATTAGTGATTATGAAAAAGCATTAACTGATAAGATAATATTAGTTCATAATGGCTATAAAAATATGATTTCTCAAGAATTATCAGTGTGTAATTTATTACCTGTAGATTCAAGTAATTCTGAAATTACTAATTCAAATTCTTTATTAGAAATTGAACCTGAAGAAAAGGAAGTTTTAGAAGAATTACTAAAAAGATATATAGAATATAGTATGTTTTATTCATTGATAGATAGTTTAGCAGCTGAACATAGTGCTAGAATGCAAGCAATGGATAACGCAACTAATAATGCTAAAGCAAGGGTTAAAGAACTTAATTTAGCTTATAATAAAGCAAGACAAGAAAGCATAACTACTGAATTAATTGAAATTATCAGTGGTGTTGAATCAATGAAAGAATAGGAGAATATATGCAAGGATTTATATCTCAGGTATTAGGACCTGTTGTAGATGTTGAATTTAGCGATTATTTACCACAAATCAATGAAGCTATTGAAGTAAATTATGAGGTTGAAGGTAAGCAAATTCGTTTAATATTAGAAGTAGCAGCACATTTAGGTGATGGCCGTGTAAGAACTATTGCTATGGATATGACTGATGGTTTAGTAAGAGGAACTAAAGCTGTTAGCTTAGGTGCTCCAATTAGTGTTCCTGTTGGGGAAAAAGTTTTAGGAAGAATTTTCAATGTGGTTGGAGATTTAATTGATGAAGGTGCTCCAGAAAATTATGAAACAAAATGGGCTATTCATAGAGAACCACCTAAATTTGAAGACCAAAGCACAAAAAGTGAAATATTTGAAACTGGTATTAAAGTAGTTGATTTACTTGCTCCTTATGCAAAAGGTGGTAAAGTAGGATTATTTGGTGGTGCTGGTGTTGGTAAAACAGTTATTATTATGGAATTAATTCACAATGTTGCGTTTAAACATAGTGGTTATTCAGTATTTGCTGGTGTTGGTGAGAGAACTCGTGAAGGAAATGACCTTTATAATGAAATGAAAGAAAGCAATGTTTTAGATAAAGTTGCTTTATGCTATGGTCAAATGAATGAACCACCAGGGGCAAGAAATCGTATTGCTTTAACAGGTCTTACAATGGCTGAATATTTTAGAGATGAAATGGGACTTGATGTTTTAATGTTTATTGATAATATCTTTAGATTTTCTCAATCAGGTTCAGAAATGTCAGCTTTACTTGGTCGTATTCCTTCAGCTGTTGGTTATCAGCCAACTTTAGCAAGTGAAATGGGTAAATTCCAAGAAAGAATTACATCAACTAAAAAAGGTTCAATTACTTCAGTTCAAGCTGTTTATGTTCCTGCTGATGACTTAACAGACCCAGCGCCTGCAACCGTTTTTGCTCACCTAGATGCTACAACGGTTTTAAATAGAAGTATTGCTGAAAAAGGAATTTATCCTGCAGTTGACCCACTTGATTCAACTTCAAGAATGCTTGACCCACAAATTATTGGTGAAGAGCATTATAAGGTAGCTCGTGGAGTTCAAAGTGTGCTTCAAAAATATAAAGATTTACAAGATATCATAGCTATTTTAGGTATGGATGAACTTAGCGAAGAAGATAAATTAGTTGTTGAAAGAGCTAGAAAAATTGAGAAATTCCTATCACAACCATTCTTCGTAGCTGAAGTTTTCACAGGTAGTCCTGGAAAATATATAAGCCTTGAAGAAACTATAGCTGGATTTAAAGGTATATTAGAAGGTAAATATGATGACTTACCTGAAAACGCATTTTATATGGTAGGAAATATTGAAGAGGCTATTAAGAAAGCAGAAAAATTAAAGGCTTAATATGGATAAATTAACTTTAGAAATAGTTACTCCACACGGAGAAATCTTTAATTCAGAAGTTAAATCAGTGTTAGTGCCAGGAAGTGAAGGTGAGTTTGGTGTTTTGCCAAACCACGCTTCTGTAATTTCTTTGCTTCAAGCTGGTGTAATTAGTGTGGAAAATTATGATGGTTCAAAGGAGCTTATAGCTATTGATTCAGGCCATGTAAAAGTTGATGAAAATAGTGTTGTTATTTTAGCTCAAGGTGCTGTTTATCTAGGTGGTAATGATAATTCAATAAGCAAAAAAAAGTTAGAAGAAGCTAAAGAATTATTAAAATCAGCAGGTGCAAATTCAGCAACCCTTGCCGCAACTTTAGGAAGACTGGATTCTAAATGAATTTGATTTCGGATTTTGACTTAGCTACTTTATTAGCAGTTGGGATTTTAGGTTTTTATTCTATTATTGCTTTAGCGATTTTTTTATATCGCTTAAGCAATATTTCTAAATTTTATCAAGAAGAGTTAAGAACTTTAGATAGGTTATTAAAAAATCAAGATTTATCTTTTGAGGCCTATTTTAAACCTTGTGAAGGTTCTATGAAAAAATTAGAGATTTATTATAATGAGGCTTCTAAAAATCTTAGTGAAGGCCTTACTTGGCTTAGTATTATTGCTACTACTTCGCCTTTTATAGGATTGTTTGGAACCGTTGTTTCAATATACTTTACTTTAATATCTTTAAATGGAAATGGTGATATTACTCAAATCGCTTCTCCAATTGGTCATGCTTTAATAGCTACTGCTAGTGGGATTATTTCTGCTATTTTAGCTTATACATTTCATTTAATTGTGAAACGAAAAGTATTTGAATGTTTAAATATTTTAGAGAGTCAAATAAAGATTATTAGCGATGAAAAATGATTTTTTACACGAAGACCCAGAGTTAAACATAACTCCTTTAGTTGATGTTATGTTAGTATTATTGGTAATTTTAATGTTAGTAATTCCTAATTTAAAATATGATGAAAATATTAATTTACCAAATGGCTCAAAATCAAGTGTTAGCAAAGCAAAAAAAGATGATATTTTCGTAAGTATTACAAAAGATGAAGTAGTTTTAAATAAGAAAAAATATCCTTATATTGCTTTTTTTGATAATTTTAGTTTAATTAAAAATCAATTTGATAAAGATAAAATAGTTTATATATCTGGAGATAAAGATATAAGTTACGATAAGCTAATGCAAGTATTGTCAACTTTTTCAAAAGCAGGATTTGTAAAAATTTCACTTCAAACAAAATGAGTAAATCAAAAGCTTTTTTATTATCTTGTTTAATATATGTGCTTACTATATTAATATTTATTTTGCTAATAAATATTTTTGCTAAAAATGAAGAAGTTATTAAATATGGCAATAGTGAAGTGGATATATTGTTCGTAGAAGATAATGTTGAAACTCCAGCCGAGGTTAAACAAGACTATACTAAAGAAGTAGCAAAAAAAATAAATAAAAGTCCAGAAAATACAAGCAATGATAATGCTACAAAAGATAATCAAAATAAAGTAATTGAACAAAATGAAAAAGTAGAACAACAAACTGATAGTAAAGATAGTGATAGTGATTTAAGTAGTTTGTTTGGGGATTTAAAAGTTAGCAAAAGTGAAAGAAAAAATCCAAAAAAGGAAACTAAGCAAGAAGAAAATAAATTAAATCAATCACAATTAGATGCTTTAAAAAAAATACAATCACAATTAGCTAATACAACAATTAAGTCAAATAATAATTCAGAGACTACACAAACATCTGCTAAGGTTTCTGGAATTTATGATGAATATTTTGGTAGAGTGAATGCGTATTTGAAAAATGTTTGGAGTTTAGTAACTGCTAATAGTTCAGATATTAATGATAAGGAAATTTTTGAAGTAGCTTTTACAATATCAAAAAATGGTATAATAAAAATCAAAGATAATGGTTTTAATGAAAGCTCTGCTTTAAGACAAAAGGCAAGAATTTTTATACAAACTATTAATCAACAAAACAAAAATTTAGGAATTCCACCAAATCAACAAGATTATAGTGGTAGTTTAAGGCTTTCGGTTATATTAAGTATCAAGGAGATAAAATGAAAAAGATATTTTTATTATGTTTTAGTTTAGTATGCTTAACTGCTGATATTATTATGGATGTGGTTAGCGAGCAAGAGGTGTTGCCTAAGATTAGAATAACTACAAGTAGTTTGGTTAATTTTGATTTTGATAAGGTAATTAAAAATGATGTTTTAGTAAGTTCTAAATTTGAAATTACTAATGAAAATAATGCAAATTATGAATTAAATTATAATTTAAATCCTGTAGGAAATAATTATGAGTTAAGCATAACTCTTAAGGGTATGAATAACGAAATTAAGTATAACAATACTTTTACTTATCCAAAAAGTGCTTATGTGTTTTTATCTCACAAAGCAATTTCACAAATGTTTAAGGACTTAAAATTAGCAGATTTAGATTGGATGAATAAAAAGATTTTAATTACTAGAAAAATAGCTGCTAAGCAAAGTCAAATTCTTATTGCAGATTACACTTTAAATTATCAAAAAATTATTATGCAAGGTGGGTTAAATTTATTTGCAAAATGGGCAAATAGCAATCAAAATGAATTTTATTATACAGATTATAATAAAGATATTTTGAGTATATATAAATATAATTTATTGAATAATCAAAAAACTTTAATTACTCAAGGTTCTGGTATGTTAGCACTTAGTGATATTAGCAAAGATGGAACTAAAGCATTAATTACTAAAACAACGGAAGATCAACCAGAAATATTTTTATTAGATTTAAATACTAAAAATACAAAAAGACTTACTATGTATAAAGGAATAGATGTTAGTGCAAGATTTGTAGGTAGTGATAGTTTTGCTTTTGTTAGCGATAGAAGTTCTTATCCTAATTTATATTTACAAGGTCTTGATAAAACTAATGCAACTCAATTAGTTTATCATGGTAAAAACAATTCTGCCTTTAGTGTTTATAATAATTATATAGTTTATTCAAGTCGTGAAAAATCAGGAGATTTTAACTTATATGTTATGGCAACTGATTCGCAATATGTAAGACAATTGACATTAAATGGTAGAAATATTTTCCCTAATTTTAGTAGCGATGGTAAGACGATTATGTTTATAAAATTATTAGGAATGCAAAGTTCTTTAGGAATTTTAAGACTTGATGAGAATAAAGTGTATCATTTCCCACTAAAAGTTGGTAAAATTTCAACTTTGGATTGGTAATTAAATAAATTTTTAGTTTTGGAAATTATAATTTCAATTACTTTTTATGAAAGGAAAAAAATGAAAAAATTAGCTTATGCAGTTGCTTTAGCAGCTTTAGTTGTTGGTTGTAGTCAAAAGGCTACAGTTGAGGCTCCAAAAAAAGTGGAGGTTGCTCCAGATATGAATGTAGATGTTAAGGAAGATATTAATACTAAACTAGAAAGAATTAATAATTCTTTAGGTAAAGTATATTTTGACTTTGACAAATATGATATTCGTTCAGATATGTATGGCGTAGTATCAAATAACGCAAGTTTATTAAATCAAGATGGTAAAGATTTAAATATTGTTGTTGAAGGTAACTGCGACGAGTGGGGTAGTGAAGAATATAACCAAGCTTTAGGTTTAAAAAGAGCTAAAGCTGTTAAAGATGGTTTAGAATCTCAAGGAGTTAGCAGCTCAAGAATTACAATTAAAAGCTATGGCGAAAACAACCCAGTATGTAATGATAAAACAAAAGAATGCGATGCTCAAAATCGTAGAGCAGAAACAAAAGTTCAGTTTTAATTTATGCTAAAACAAATACTTTTTATAGGGGCTTTAGCCCCTATTATTTACGCAGAAACTTCAGCCTTTAATGCAGGTAATATAAATATTAAAGAGCCTTATGGGCTAACAGAAAATGAAAAAGTTTTACTAGAGAACAAAAAAAAGGTTGAAACTCTTAGTAAAGATTATACTGGTGTTGATTTTAAAACAAATAAGGCTTTAGAAAGAATTGAAGGTATTCAAAGTGTAGTTGATGATTTGAATAACAAAACTTATAATTTTGAAGGTAAATTATTAGAAGTAGAAAAGTTTTCAAAAGAAAAACTTGATATTTATGATAAAGATATTTCTGAAATAAAACAAGAATTAAAAAATCAAAAAAACAGCATTAATCAGTTAAAAAAGGCTTTAAGTGAATTAACAAATTTAGTTAGTAGTTTGGGCGAGAATAAAGCTGTAAAATCTACAACTCAGCAAGTAGTAGCAAATGAGGTTGCAGCTAAAAATGAAACTCCAGCTCAAAAAATGGCAAATGCTATAAGTTTATATAATAGTAAAGATTATGAAAATTCCGCAAAAATTTTTGAAGAATTAGCAAATGCAAAACATAAACCTGCACAATGTAATTTTTATTTAGGACAAATTGCATACGCACAAAAAGACTATAAAAATGCTATATATTATTACAAAACAAGTTCAGATTTATATAATAATCAAGGGGTAAAAGCTCCTAATATGCCTTTAATTTTATTAAATACCGCAAATTCGTTGAAGGCAATTAATGAAACAGAAAAAGCAAATAATTTTTATGCAGCACTTAAAAAACAATTTCCAGATTCAAGTGAAGCTAAAAGTATAAATTAATAGAAAGGATTAAAAATGGCTATAAAAAAAGACAGCGTAGTATCACTTAATTTTATATTGCGTGATGCAAAAACTAATGAAGTGTTAGAAAATAATACTGATTTTCATCCTATTTCATTTTTATTAGGTAGAAATCAAGTATTAGAGGCTTTAGAAGATGAAATTGCTAAACTAAATGAGGGTGATGAAAGTGATATTTTAATCACTAAAGATAAAGCTTGGCAAGAATATGATGAGAATTTGGTTCAAGAATTACCAAAAGAACAATTCGCAGGCATTGATTTAAATGTTGGCTTAGAATTATTCGGAGAAAACGAAGATGGCTCAACAGTTAGAGTTGTTGTTAAAGAAATCAAAGATAGTAGCGTAGTAATTGATTATAATCATCCTTATGCAGGAAGAGATTTATTATTTACCGTAAATATTAAAGAAGTAAGAGATGCTACTCCTGAAGAATTAGAAAGTGGTGCAGTAGCACAAGCTGGTGGATGTGGATGTGGAAATCACGGACATAGTGGTTGCAAAGGCGATGGAAGTTGCGGTCATCATCATGATGATGAAGATGATCATCACCACCATCATCACGGCGGCGGTTGTTGCAGAGGTTAAGAGCTAAGGTTTAGCTAAAATATAAGGCGATTTATTTCGCCTTATACTAATATTTATTATATACTCAAAGTATTCAGTTTTTTAAAATTAATCATTTTTATAATTTTATTTTTTATGTCAAATCTTTAAAATACATTTATTGCTATCAAATTCATAAATTACAAGCAATCTTGAATATATAATCGTAAGTTATAAATATACAAAACTTATTATTTTTAACTTGATTTTTAATTCAATCATAAAAAAGTGCTAAAATTATGATATTAAAAATATAGAATGTATTAGTATTGCAAGTTAAACTTCGTTTATTATTTTAATAATGGAATGTATATTTTTATAATATTATACAAAATGTAAAAAAGATTTATAATAGCTGTAATTAAAAGATTTTAATACTTGTATTATAAGATTTGATAATAAAATAAATTAAAAAGGAAAAATATGAATTACGCATTTTTATACCCAGGTCAAGGTTCTCAAAGTGCTTTTATGGGTCAAGAATTATTTGATAATTTTGAGTTTGTAAGAAAAACTTATGATGAAGTTAGTAGTTTTTGTGGTATTGATTTTCAAGAATTAATTTTTAGTAAAAATGATAGATTAGATATAAGTGAATTTACCCAACCTGCAATATTACTAAATAGTATTATGTATTATAAAGTATTTGAAAAATTATTAGAAGAAAATGGAATTTCTTTAAGAAAAAAAGATGATATAAAGCCTTTTATTAGTTATGAAAACACTCCATCTTTAGGACATTCTTTAGGAGAATTTTCGGCTTTATGTGCAAATAATGCACTTGAATTAAAAAATGCTTTAAAGCTAGTAAATATGCGTGGAAAATATATGCAAGAATGTGCAAGTAGCGAAAATCCTGCTTCTATGATGGTTATTTTAGGTTTAGATGATAATTTAGTAGAAGAAATTTGTGCTAAAGCAAATAAGGAAAATAAGCAAATCTATGCGGCAAATTACAATTGTGATGGTCAAATAGTTGTAGCTGGGCTTAAAAAAGATTTAGAAAATAGCATAGATGATTTTAAAAATGCTGGAGCAAAAAGAGCAATGCTACTTAATATGAGCGTAGCAAGTCATTGCCCTTTAATGCAAAGTGCAGCTAATAAATTAGAAAAAGAATTGTTATTTAATGATGATTTCATACCAGTAATCTCAAATGCTTTTACAAAGCCTTATAGCACTAAAAATGAAGCTATTTTAGCTATAAAAGAGCAACTTATTAAGCCTGTGTTATATAAACAAAGCATAAAAAGTATAGAAAATAGCGTTGATGGTTTTATAGAATTTGGAAGCAGTGTTTTATGCGGACTTAATAAAAAAATAACAAACAAACCAAGTATTAGTATAAAAAGCCTAGAAGATATTGAAAATTTTATAAAAACATTTAAGGAAAACCTATGAAAATAGCAATTTTAGGTGCTATGCGTGAAGAAATTGAGCCAATTTTAAATGAGTATTCTTATAAAGAGAGTAAATATGCAAATAATACTTATTATTTCATTGATTACGCAGGTCATGAACTAATTATTGCTTATTCAAAAATAGGCAAAGTAAATTCAGCCCTAAGTGCTAGTGTAATGATAGAAAAATATAAGGCTGATTGTTTGCTTTTTACAGGCGTTGCAGGGTCGCTTAATCCTAATTTAAAAATAGGTGATTTATTAATTGCAGAAGAATTAGTGCAGCACGATATAGATATAACAGCATTCGGACACAAACCTGGCTATGTTCCTGAAACTAGCGTTTTTATAAAAACAAGTGAAAAATTAAATAATATTGCTAAAAAAGTAGCAAAAGAGCTTGATTTAAATGTAGTTAGCGGCATTATTGCGACATCAGACCAATTTATTTGCGATGAAACTAAGAAAAATTGGATTAAAGATACTTTTAATGCTGATGCGGTTGAGATGGAAGGAGCAAGCGTTGCTTTAGTTTGCGAAAGCCTTAATGTGCCTTGTTTTATACTAAGAGCAATTAGCGATGATGCAGGTGGAAATGCTGATGTTAGTTTTGATGAGTTTTTAGAACTAGCTGCTAAAAATAGTGCTAGATTTGTCTTAAAAATGTGCGAACATTTGTTTAAAAATGAGCTTAGCAAAAGACTTATTAAAGAAGTAGCAAGAGCTTGTGATAAGTTTAATTTGATTGAAGAAGGCGATAAGGTTTTAGTAGGACTTAGCGGTGGAAAAGATAGCTTAAGCTTACTAATGCTACTTAAACATATGCAAAGAGCAGTACCGTTTAAGTTTGAATTTGAAGCAGTAACGCTTAGTTATGGAATGGGTGAAGATTATAAATATCTAAGTAATTATTGCAAGATTTTAGGTATAAAGCATACAATAATTGAAAGTAATATTTATGAGATTTCTAGCGAAAAAATCCGTCAAAATTCAAGCTTTTGCTCGTTTTTCTCTCGTATGAGAAGGGGATATTTATATACTTATGCTAAGGAAAATGGTTTTAATAAATTAGCTTTAGGACACCATTTAGATGATGCTATTGAGAGCTTTTTTATGAATTTTACTTATAATGGGGCTTTAAGAACACTTGCTGCGAAATTCACTTCAGCACAAGGAATTACCGTAATTCGTCCTTTGATATTTGTTCGTGAAAGAATGTTAAGAGAAAATGCTATTAAAAATGGTCTTAAAACAATAGGTGATGAAGCTTGCCCTGCTATGAGATTTGATGTGAAAATGCCACACGCAAGAGCAGAAACAAAAGAGCTTT
The DNA here is from genome assembly GCF_018501135.1 of Campylobacter sp. 2018MI13. Lineage (NCBI taxonomy): Bacteria > Pseudomonadati > Campylobacterota > Epsilonproteobacteria > Campylobacterales > Campylobacteraceae > Campylobacter > Campylobacter sp. 2018MI13. The sequence goes on from NZ_JAHCZC010000002.1 coordinate 50,438, forward strand.
TAGCAAGTCTTGAAGCACAAAATCCAAAATTATTTAAAAGCCTTGAAAACGCCTTTTTTAACATTCATTATGATACTTTTTTTGCAAACGAAGGTGCTAATTATTGCAAGGAATAATTTTAAATACCTTTAGCGTTAGGGATAAAGATTTAATAGTCTTTATCCTAAGCAGCGAAGAATTAGTAAAATGCTATAGATTTTACGGAGTTAGACACTCACATTTAATAGTCGGAAATATTATTGATTATGAGCTAAGTATTCAGCCTTTATTTTTGCCAAAACTACACTCAACAATGCAATTAGCCTTACCTTGGAATGATTATGAGATTATTAAAGCTTGGCAGAGTTTTTGTGTGCTTTTGTATGAGCATTTAAAAGATAATCAAGAGTGCGGAAGTTTTTATTATGATTTAAGTTTAAGAATAATTAATAGATTAAAAACTCAACATTATAAAAGAGTATTTTTAGATGCTTATGCCTTGATGATTGAGTATGAAGGCAGGCTTTATTTTAGTGAAACTTGCACGGAATGCAATAAAGAATTAAATGATTTTTTTTCTTTAGGAGAAGGATTTTTAATGTATTGTAGGGGTTGTAAAGTGAGTGTAAGTATCAATAAAATTAAGATGAAAGATTATCTAAAAAATAAAAATTCAGCTATATTTGAAGATGGCGAAATAGATTTATTATACGAAGTATTTTCTAAAAAATTATAAAACTACAAAAGCTAAATTAAATTCTTTATTTTAAAAATCTTAAACAATATTACAATGAATTTGAATTTTAAATAAAATTTATTATCAATATAACTATCATTTATTTAAAACTTATAAATATTATGATAATTATTTTTGTTATTAACTAAAAATATTATAGAATATCATTTTTATTATCAATTAAGGAGATATTTTGAGAAAATCTTTAAAACTTTCTTTGGCTTTATGCTTATTTGGTGGTGTTGGCTTATTGGCTAATGAGAATGCTAATCTTGATACTATTGAAGTAAATGCTAGTTCAATTGGATATTCTAATGTTGATTCGCTAAAAATCTCAAACAAAAACGCAGGTGCAATAAGAGATGTTATGCGTGATATTCCAGGTGTTTATGTAGCAGGGACAAATCAGTTTAATCAAAAACTTTATATGCGTGGCGTAAATGATAGGGGTATTAATATTACTATTGATGGTGCAAGACAACGTGGAAATATTTTTCATCACTCGGCTGATTTAGTTTTAGATGTTGATTTATTAAAAGCTATTGATGTTGGCGTGGGTGTTTTAAGTGTTGCTAATAACTCAGGTGCTTTAGGTGGTTCGGTTGCGTTTAAGACTGCAAGTGCATTTGATTTATTAGAAGGTGATGAGAGTTTTGGTGGTAAGTTTAAGACAGGCTATTCAACTAATAATAAAGAATGGCAAAAAAGCATAATGGCTTATGGTAAAACTGATAATAATTTTGGTCTTTTAGCATATATCAATCATAAAAATTATGGCTTTGGAAAAGATGGAAATGGCAATGATATTGGTGGTAAGGGTCATGATTTAAGCTATTTATTTAAAGTAAATTATGAAAAAGATGAGCATAAAGCAGGTCTTAGCTATGAGCATACTGAATATGATGGTGATTTTCCATTTAGAGGTGAGTTTGGTGGCTCGGTGGCATTTGATACAGGCACACTAAAAGCAGGAGAAAGAGCTCAACCTATTTTGCCTCAAAAAATGCAAAGAGATACCTATACATTTAATTACAATTACAATCCAAATGAATTAATTGATAGCGAATTTAGAGTTTATCATACAGAGCATAGGCTTATAAAAGATGAAGTTCCAAATTATGCAGAATTTAAAAAATCAGGTGGTAAAGCATTTTTATCAAATGATGGAGTAAAAACCACAGGTGCTTATTTAAACAATAAATCAAGATTTGAAAATACTAGCTTTAATCAAGAAGTATTTTATGGACTTGAGTGGTATCAAACTACAAGCTTTAGAAAAAATCATTCAAGTTTAAAAGATGCAACAAATGGAGCAATTTCGGTAACTCCTACTAAAAATCATCCTAAAGAAGTAGCAAACAACCTATCAGTATTTTTACAAGATACTATTCAAATAGGTGGATTTAGCATAATTCCTGGAGTTAGATTTGATAGATTTACTATAGATAATTTTGGTAAGAAAACTCAAGGATTTAATAATTTTAGCCCTGCGTTAGCACTTGATTATAAGGCAGAAAACGGCATTAATTTATTTGCTGGGTATTCAAAAGTATTTAGAGGGCCTGATCCGATTGAAGCTTTAAGACTTAGTGAAAATACATTTAATACAAATTATATTGATGAGAATTTAGAGCCTGAAACAGGTGATGCTTATGAAGCTGGATTTGGGTATAAAAATAACTTTAATGAACATAATGTTAATTTTGTAGCTAAGTATTTTTATACTGATTATAAGAATTTAATTAAAGAAAATGTAAGCGTAACAACTACTCAAAACGGACAAAATGTTACAAATAATTATAATCGTATGAATATGGGTAAATCTAATGTTCGTGGGGTTGAATTATATGCTTCTTATGCTTATGAGAATTTAAAATTTAGTGCAAGTTATACTCATCAAACAACAAAACATAAAGATAAAAGTAAAGTTGGTGGCGTAATGGCATATAGTGATAGTGGGGATAAATATACATTTAATGCTGAATATTTTGCTAGTCCAATTGATACATTATTTGGTTATAACCTAATAGCTTTTGCTGGTAAGACTTTAGAAGATGGAACTAAAAAAGCAGGTTATGGAGTAAGCGAAATATATGCAAGTTATATGCCTACTCAAAATCTTGAAATAAACTTAAGCGTTGGCAATCTATTTGATAAAACTTATGTTTCACATTCTCAAAGAAGATTTGGGGTTGAGACTGCAAATGACTATGAAGCAGGAAGAAATATAAAACTAGGCTTTAGTTACAAATTCTAAACTAAAAAAGGCTTTTTAGCCTTTTTTAGAATATCAATTATTAGGAGAAAATGTGGAATTTTTAAAAGAATATTTAGATTATTTTGTGTTTGCGATATTATTTTTTATGAGCTTTTTAGTTTTGGCATTTAGTATTGAAAGGCTAATATTTTTTAAAAATATTGATATTAAAAATTATAAATGTAAAGATGAATTAGAAATAGCACTTAGTAAAAATCTCACCTGTCTTTACATCGTTTATCAAAACGCTCCTTATATAGGTTTGCTTGGCACGGTAATAGGCATAATGATTACATTTTATGATATGGCAAATGCGGCTACTATGGACACAAAAAGTATTATGCTAGGGCTTTCGCTAGCACTAAAAGCAACAGCACTTGGACTTGTTGTGGCAATCCCAACTCTTATGATATATAACGCATTTATTAGAAAAGTTGATGTTGTATTATCAAGATTTAAGGAAAATAATGAGAGTAAATAAAGAAGGCTTAAATCTAGTTCCATTTATTGATATTATGCTAGTTTTACTTTGCATTGTTTTAAGTGTTAGCACCTTTATAGCAGAAGAAAAAATCGCTATAAACTTACCAAAATCAGAAAATAGCGTAAGCATTGATGATAAGCAAAAAGTATTTATAAGTATTAATGAAACTGGCGAGATATTTTATAATGAAAGTTTGCTTAGCGTAGATGAATTAAAGACAAAATTATCAAGCATTAGTAAAGATGAAATTGTAATTTTACGCTCTGATGAGAACGCTAGTTATAAACATTTTGTAAAAATAGTGGATATTTTAAAAGAGTTAAAGCATGAAAATTTTGCTATTGCAACAGAAAAATAAAATCGCATTTTTCATCTCCTTTTTAGTTCATGCGGTTTTGTTGGCGTGTTTTTTTAGAATTGATGTAAAGACAAGTGAGATTAAAAATGATAAAGCTTTAGCAGTGCTTTTTTATGCTCCTAGCATACCCCAAAATGCTGTTAAAGAAGAAATAATTGAAGAAGTAAAAGAAATAAAAGAAGAAATAATCAAAGAAGAGATAAAAGAAGAAAAATTTGCTTTAAAACCTAAAAAAAAGCACCATAAAAAACCAAAACCAAAGCAAGAAGTAAAAGAAATAAAAAAAACTCAAGATGAGCCAATCACACCTAAAAACGAACCTTTAGCAAGTAAGATAAATGAAGCTAAACCAACTACTACAATTAGTAATAATACTCCTGCAGGTGGGAATAATCAAGATGAATTAATCTCTCATATTCAATCAGTTTTAAATAAAACTGCTAAGAGCAATTATCCTATGAGTTCAAGAAAAAGGCGTGAGCAAGGAGTAGTGGTTGTAGGATTTACCTATGATTATGGTAAGGCAAAAAATATAAAAATACTTAAGCCATCAAAATATGAAAATCTAAATCAAGCAGGAATTAAAAGCGTTGAGATAGCGAAATTTAAGCGTTATGAAAGAGTTTTAGATATTAGTGTGCCGCTTAAGTTTAGTTTACATTAAAAATTAGTGCTTAATTGCACTAATTTAAAAATTATAATTTAGATTAAAAGTATATAGCCTTGAATTAGCGTATTTATAACATAATTCGTTATTGCAATTAAATACGCTGATTTTATTTTTGCTATTTAAAATATTTAAGATATTAAAACTTATTTTTAATTTAGTATTTTTAATATTTTTAGTATAGCCAAATCCTAAATTCCAATTCAAATATGACTTAAGTTTAGTATCGCTAAATATTTGCATATTTAAATTCTTATCGTATTGTGAGTATAAATCATTTTTCGCTGAATGATAAGTGATTTCATTAATCAAGTTAAAATTATCATAAAATAAATTATGAGTAAAATTAGCTATAAAAGGCTCATAAACAAATGGCAATTCACTTGATTTTATAGTTTTACCATTATAGATTATGTTTTTACCAGTTGTGCTTAAATAATTAGTCGCACTACCTTTTTTATGTAAATAGCTAAGATTGAAATCAAAATAATTTTTAGTATTAAATATACTAATTTCATTGCTAGATAAATTAAGACTTATAATATCATTAGCTGTTTTTTTGCCATTATAATAAACTTTATAATTATTATCAGTATCTTTTATATTTTCTAAGCCTAATTCTTCTTGATTTGCTGAATAAATTTCATTATAAGTTTTGCGTTTAATGTATTTTAATAGCATTTTAAAATATTTAAATTCTGCGTTGTAATATAGGCTAAACTCATTAGCATAAGGGCTTTTTAATCCCATAAAAACTCTATCTTTTTGCCATTTTGTATCTTGTATCCAAGGGCTATTATAATCAATTCTTGAATACTCTTCATATCCACTAAAATAATCATCATATAAAATATAAGCTAAAAGCCCTTTATCATAATATTTATTAAATCCAAATCCTAAAAATTGATTATCATTTAAATAATACTCAAGTCCTGTTCTAGGGGCTATATTAAATCTTTTGCTAAGGCTATCATAATCATTTCTAAGACCTAATCTAAATCTAAAATTATGATATTTAATATCGCTTTGTATAAATTGAGCGTAGTTATTTATTGATTTTTTAGCTTTTGCAAAATGTGTTTCATAATATGAAAAATATTGATTATTTATGCAACTAATATCATTTTCTTTACAAGCTAGAATATCAATTGGTTTTTCATATCTTGTATAAGGATTAATTCTATTTATTTTGCCTTGATTTTTACTAAGTTCAAAACCAAAATTAAAGCTATATTCTAAATCATTATTTTTAAATTCATTAGTTTTAGCGTCTAATTTATATTGATATGATTTTTCAGTTTGTAAGGTATCTCCTAGCCCACCATAACTTTGCTTTATACCTGAAGGTAAGATGAATTGATACTGAACTTTTTTATCATAAATTCTTGAAGAATTTGATTTTAAAAATGATAAATGCTGATTAAGATTTATATTTTTTAATTCACTTTCAAGATTAAAAGCTAGGCTAAATCCACCATAATTTACTTTCATATTAGAATCAATTACGCCTTCTTGAAATTGATTTATTAAATAAGGATTATAAATAAAAGTTGAGCTAAGAATATGGTTATCATAATCTTTTTGAGTTTTTAGCAAAATTAAGTTATTTGTATCGCTGATTTTATTTATTGTGTATATATCTTTTTGTTTTATTTTTGTATTTGAATAATTACTACTTATAAAAAATAAAATTCCAAAAGTATCATTTAAATATGAGCTAAAATTAGCACTGAAATATCTTTTATAATAATTACTAAAATCTTGATAACCATATCCACTAGAATATTTTTGCCTTATTTTATCATCTATAAAAATATTATCTTGAAAGCTATATCCAAGACTAAATCCACCACTTGGATTTTTTGATGGGCTTTTGATTTTTGCATCAATTACTCCACCTAAAAATCCACCATAACTAGCACTTACAAAACTATCATAAATGCTTAAATTATCTATAATTTCGCTATCTATATTAAGCGAATATGAACCAAGAGATGGGTTATACCAGACATTTTTATATAGCGTTTTTGACATAGCTGGTTGAATGGTGCTTGTTATGTTTATTCCATCTATAAACATTTGATTTTGATAGGTTTTAGCACCATTGATTGAAAAATCATCTGGCTTTAAAGAATTTGAATTATCGCTATCTTTAGTAGTAATTCTTATATTTGTATGATTTTTGATAAGTTCATCTAAAGTGTGATTTTGTTTTATTTGAGTATTAAGATAGGCTTTATTGTAAATAGTGTTAGAAAATTCTAAATAATCAATATTTTGCACTGCATTAATATTGATTTCATCTAAGGTATTTGCATAAATATATGTAGCTAAAAATATGCTTAGCCTAATTTTATTTTTGCAAAATTGCTTCATAGCCATCTTTTGCTAAACATTTTAAAAGTGATTTTTCATCATAAGTTTTATCACTTATTTTTAGAGTTTTAGAATTTAAATCTACTTTATAATTTTTGCTAACTTTACTAGCACAAAAACTAATAAAATCAACACAAACTTCACAAGCCATATCTTTTATAAAATAAACATTTGCATTAAGATTAAGTGCTAAAAGCATTATAAAAAATGCTTTCATTGTTGCACTGCTTTATAGCCGATTTCGTTGATTTTTTCTACTATTGCTTTAATATCTACATCTTTAGCAAAAGTAATAACTAAATCTTTAGAATTAAAATCAGCCTTATAATCTTTAACTTCAGCAATACTTTTAGACGCTTCTATTATTTTTTTAGCACAACCATTGCAACCCATATTTTTTACATTTAATAAATAACTTACATCAGCAAAAGCTAAACTTGATAAAATTGACACAAATAATAATTTTTTCATACATTCTCCTTAAAAAATATTAATTATAAAAATCATTTCTTAAGAATAATTGAAAATAATTATAAATATTATATAAACAATTAAATTAGAATTTAAAATATTATTTTGATATTTTAATATTAGCTAATTTTTAAAT
>NZ_JAHCZC010000276.1:0-404 GCF_018501135.1 Campylobacter sp. 2018MI13
GCGTATCCGAGATGCCCATAAATTCAGGGTGCGCGCCCAGATCATTGGCCGCAACGGTAAAGGCAGACCTCGTTCTGGTCGAAGTCTTTTCGAATAAAAGCGCAATATTCTTGTTTTCAAGATACTTGTGCGGAATGTTCTTTTTTTTCAGATCCTTCAAGTGGAGCGCAAAATCTACCAAGTACTCAAGTTCTTTTTTGTTAAAATCAATTTCTTTCAGATAAGATTTTCCGTAAAAATGATTCATGCATAATCCCCCTATGCTACCAAAATATTTTCAAGCGTTTCGGTAATGATTTCAATGCCGGCCATAAGTTCAGATGCCGGAGTAATCAGTGGCGGAAGCAGGCTAAGGGTGTTGCCGCGCGCACTGAGCGTCAAAAGTCCCTTATCTTGTAGAAGCG
>NZ_JAHCZC010000277.1:0-403 GCF_018501135.1 Campylobacter sp. 2018MI13
ACTGGTATGGGTCGCTAAGTTGACCAACGTAATCGGCGTGCCTTGATACGTCGGGACATGCGCGCCGGGAGGCGCATATTTGCTGAGAGGATCGTTTAATTTTACCGTTCCCTGATCGAGCAATTTTACCAACATTTCACTGGTCATGAGCTTGGTGATAGAAGCGATACGAATGACCGAATCAAGCTGTGGACGAACATTATTGCCCGGTCTGGTGTCACCGAAACTACGAAACACGCGTTGATTGCCGTCGATCACCACCAGCGCCATGCCTGTGGCGCCGCTACCATAAAAGATATGCTCGGCATAACGATCAACGATATCAGAGGCAAAAACCGGATCGGCAATCGGCTGAGCCGCCTGGACAGAAGTAAGTGATGCCGCAAACAGCATGGCAGTAAAA
>NZ_JAHCZC010000278.1:0-402 GCF_018501135.1 Campylobacter sp. 2018MI13
GTCCGGAAGCCGAATGAGCGATTTTTGAAAAATGCACTGCCGAAACCGAATTCGGTGAATAAATCCGAGCTTGAAATCGGCATAACGATAATAAAGGAAAAAGATGAAAAAACAAACGAATAAAAAGCTTCACTTTTTCCAATCCATTCACTTCAAGATAGCCCTCGTGTTTGCATTGTTGCTATTGATAACATTTCAAATCGTTGGGGCTGTTTTTGTACAGAGATTGAAAAGTGAAAATATCAAATCATTCAAACAACGAGTGGAATTATCCACTTATGTCGATAATTCGCTGATCAAGCAGCTGACGTCGACGAATACGACAAAAGCCAACAAGAGCATCAATACGATTTTGGAAGACATCAACAACGAAAATATTTCGACGATTCAAGTGATTGATTC
>NZ_JAHCZC010000279.1:0-401 GCF_018501135.1 Campylobacter sp. 2018MI13
GTCCCTCGATTTCAAACGTTTCGACGTTTTTGAGGTGCTTGTCAAGATACCGCTGTCGTCGCCCTTCCAAAGTTGAAATCAAAAGCTCATGTTCAATTCTGTATTTTTCCCAACCGGAAGCAAAAACAGAATCGACAAAAGATTTTGACTTGCTCAAAGGGAAGAACCAAAACAGCTGATTCAATTCGTCGGCTGCTTTGCGCTCTTCATAAGACATGTTCTTGTCATTTTGAAAATCCCACGTATCGTATGCCCGAATCATCTCAACCAGCTCTGCCAGTTCTTTTTGCTTTTGCTTTGGAACAAGCGCAAAATTCGGCTGGAGAGTCATGAAATCCCAAACCAGACTGACCGCGCTCGGCGTGACGTTTTCATCCAACGGCAAAATGCAGTTCTTCGAG
>NZ_JAHCZC010000280.1:0-400 GCF_018501135.1 Campylobacter sp. 2018MI13
GACAAGACGTTGCCAAATTGGGCGAAATTTGCGGTGAGATGCTGCTAAACAAAATCGAACAAAAGGGTAAAAAACAAGGATTCAAGCTGCTTGATCCGATGCTCGTCAAAAGAGAAACGACACGCCAAAAGAGAGGCGGCGAAAATGTTAGCGTTAACAATTTGAAACCGCTTGCGAAGAATTTGCTCTGCCCTTAAACTCATAATTGAACGTATCAAGCGAAGAAGGAAGGTTTTTTTGAGTGGGAATCAAAAAATATCAGGACAGAATCATCTATCAGATATATCCGAAGAGCTTTAGGGACTCTAACGGAGACGGAATAGGCGAGCTGCGGGGTATTATCGGAAAACTGGAATATTTAAAAGATTTAGGGGTTAATACGATTTGGTTGAATCCGATC
>NZ_JAHCZC010000281.1:0-399 GCF_018501135.1 Campylobacter sp. 2018MI13
GTGTGCTTGATGTTCCCGTGCTTTTGGAGCATAAAACAGGCGTTACTGTACCGTATGTCCTGCTTGATAAAACGGGCGGCAGTGAGTCAAACCATTTGAAGAAGGCAACGGTTGCCATTCAATCGTACGGAACATCACTGTATAATGCGGCGAAGCTCAATGAGGATGTCATCCGAGCAATGGACGGGCTGACAACGGTTGAGAACGTCGGTGGTGCGCATCTTAACGGCAGCTACAATTTTACTGATACTGAAACTAAGAATTACCGCTATCAGGCGGTATATGATATTAACCAATTGTAAGGCTGGCCCCTATACCCATCTGACGCTGCCGACGAAATGAGAGGCGTGTTCATCTCGATACGGCGGCTGACATTAAAGAACAAACCAATTAGAAATG
>NZ_JAHCZC010000282.1:0-399 GCF_018501135.1 Campylobacter sp. 2018MI13
CATGTGGGGGGACGACTACGCCGAGCTCATCTCGTTGTCGTGATTACCAGCGGTGACGAGCGTGACGTCATAAAATGTCACACACTCGTGTTCTGCGATGTCACCCTTGTGCCCATGGCCATCAGGAGGCTTCATGCCCACCCGTCCACCCCGTCTCGTCGGGGCCGAACGTCAGGCCATGGCGCGTGAGCTTGCCCATCGCTACGAACAGGGCGCGTCGATCCGGGCTCTGGCCCGAGAGATTGGACGATCCTACGGTCTGTGTCAGAGGTTGCTGACGGAGGCCGGGGTGCAGTTTCGGGCTCGTGGTGGGGCCAATCCAGCATCGCCACAGGTTCGGGCCCAACAGGCCCATCGCCCAGAGGACCCCAGCCACGACCCGGCGGCCGGCCCGGACAC
>NZ_JAHCZC010000030.1:0-19442 GCF_018501135.1 Campylobacter sp. 2018MI13
TAAAATATCACAATTATAAAAAATAATATTTGATGAAATATTTAATTGATTGTTATTAATTTTTCCAAAACCTTTTAATATTTTATATAAATTAAATTGTTTAAAACTAACATTACCAAAAAATATTGTTTTATAATTACCTAGATTTTGAGTGTAATTAGGAATTTTATTTATATCAATTTCACAATTATTTATAGATAACTGCTCGTGTTCTTTTGAATCACTTATTGAGCTTATATCTATATTAAAAATTTTACTTATTTCTACTTCCATATCAAGCCTTTAGTTTTTGATGATTATACCAAAAGCTAAAAATAGCTTAGTTTTCATAATAACTTATAATTTGTTTTGCTTGGGAGTGGAGTTTTTGTTTTACATAGCTTTCCATATATTTCCAGTTAGGCTCACCTTTTTTATCAATAGGGAGTAAAATAGTTTGTCGCTCTATACGCTTTTGGCTAAATTTATACCCATAACCATATTTTCCAAATTTAGCTTTATCAATAGCTGTTTTTAAAAATAATGCCAAATATGAATTTAATTTTTTATTTTTTAGTTCTAATTTTTCTACATGATCTGTAGCTATAAAATTATAATTTTGGTAAGAAACAAAACCTATTGTTGCACTATCAACTGTTAAAACACCACCTTGCTCTGTAGCAACATTTGAATAAAACCCCTCTACAGCATTATTAGTCGCTTGACAAGTTACTCTAGGAATTTTTCCATTAGCGATTAAAATAGTTGGGTGCGTTGTTATTGTTCCAGATACTTTAAAAATTCCACTTTCTCCACCTATTACAAATTCTTTCCATTTTATATCGCTATTTTGTAAATCCCCCCCCCCGTAAGCAATATCGCTTAGCTGTGATTTGTAGTGGCTAATGATTTGTGATTTTTGCCTATTCATCATCTGTTTTATGTAGTTTTCCATAAATACCCAGTTAGGCTCACCTTTTTCATCAATAGGTAGCAAAATCATTTGTTCTTGCAATCTTTTACTGAAAGCTTTTCTACCAAATGCATATTTATTTTTATTTGATTTAATAGCTTGAGCGATAAAAAGTCCGCTATATTTATTTAGTTTTTCATGACTTAATAATACCATTTCATCACTTGCTGTAAATTCGCTTTCCATGTAATACGCATCACAAAAAGTAGTAACTACTAATTTATTTTTATTAATAAATAATGGATTTGATATAAAATCTGTTACTCCATTATTAAGCGATGAAGCTGATACATACGGCAAATTACCTTTCAATCTATCTTTTTCAATATGTCTTTTACCTCTTAAAGTTGAAAAAATATCAGACAATCTAAAGCTTTTCCACTCCACACTATTAAGGCTTAGCTTATTCATTTACCACCCTTTCATCTAAGCCAAATAAATAACCCCTACCATGAGTTATCATATTTACTTCAAATGTCAAATAATCAGCTATCGTTTGCTCAAAATCTTCATCACTAGGAATTTCATCGTTAAAATAATAAAAAGAATGTAGCCATTCATCATCGTGTTTTATAGTAGTTTTTACACAAATTTTAGTCGTGCTTGGCTCTTTGTCAAACCACACATCAAGTAGGTGTTGTTTTTTATCTTTGTTTGAGCCATCATCAATAAGTCCTATATGCTTACTTACTACAAAGCCATCGTTTTCGTAATTTATGAACTTACAGATTTTATCTTTTGGGTGTGGATTATGAGCTGTAAATATCGCTATGCAAGGATTTGTGCCTACTCCATAAAAGGTATTTTTGTTTAACGTGATTACGCCTTCTAGAGTGTGTTTTTTTAGGATTTGCTCTTTTAAAGACTTCTCAAAACTCGTTTTACCTGTAAAAGTGCTTTGTGGTACTATGGCAGCTACCTTGCCATTTTCTAGCACTGAGTTTAGTAAATGATATATAAAGTTTATCTCATATAAACTAGGATTGTTTTTATCTCCCATAGAATAAGGTGGATTTATCATACCTATATTACACCTTTTTTCAAGTTGTAATTGCGATGGGTTTTGTGCTAAAAAATCGCAGTTTTCAAGGTTACTTTTGCCATCTCCCCTTAAAATCATATTTGTTGTAGCTATGCTAAACATATAACTTTGTTCTTCTATGCCAAAAAGTTGATTTTTTCTTATATTATTTTTCTCTATTTCGTTTGTTGCTTTGCTTAGCATTTTATGCATAGCAGCTATTAAAAATCCAGCAGTTCCACAACAAGGGTCAAGCACTCTATCGCTTGGCTTTAACTCTAGTAAATCGCAAAAAAGTTCGGTTATATGTTTAGGGGTTAAAACTATACCTAAGTTTTGTCCGTCCCCACCACTATAACTCATAAACTCACCATAAAATCTTCCCAAATAATCTTCAGCAGAGCTAATATATCTTAGGCTTTTAAAGATATTTTCATATAAAAATTCTGTGTAGTGTTTGAGTGGGGTTTTGCCTAAGCTTTCGTTTATTTCATTAATTTTTGCGTGGTCTTTAATGATTAAAAATTGTCTTAGTAATTTTTCTCGTTTTACATCTGGACTTACTTGAGACCTATTGATATTTGCACTTATTGCATCGTAGATTTTTTCTCCATCTGTTTTTATAATATCGCCGTTTAAATCATCAATGCTAAAATTTTTATGCTCAATTTCTCTTAATGCTAAAAGTATTCCTGATACAACTAATGGCTTATTTTTCTCTTCTAGGTTGCCGTAGTTTCTTAGGTCTTCATGTAATTTTGCAGCATCTTTTAAAATCTCTGCTGTTGATTTTTCTGTATCAGTAAGCTCTTTTAAAATATATTTTATGTAATAATCTTCAATGTTGCTTTCGCTAAAATTAGTAAAAGTTTCTAAATCATCTAGGATTTTATACTCATATCTTTCATTTATAAAAAGTGGAGTAATTTTGTGGATTTGCTCTGTGCCACTTATGCCTAAGGCTATGATTTTTTTATAATTTGTGTTTTGTGCTAGGTGTTTTGCGTAAAATAAAGCCCCATTTACTGCGTAGTTAGTAGTGCTTTTCTCATCTTCGCCTATAAGCTCATTTTCATCTAGTTTGATATGATTTTTAATATCTGCTTTATCTTCAATGACTATTAAAAAATCTTTTATAACGCCTACATATTCAGGATAGCCTGATTTTTGAGTTTTTCTTTTTGAAGCTGTTTTTAAAGCATTTTGTATCTCTAAAATATCGCTACCTTGTGCTGAAAAATATTTTTCTATCTTTACATTTTGAAGTAATTCCCAAACCCATAAATCAGTATTTTTCTCTTTTTTAGCCATAATAATCCTTAAATATATTTAAGAACTATTAGCAAAAAATATTCCTAATTTTTATATTTATTTCTAATTTTAAAATAAACTATTTCAAATTTTAGTTATTTTTTACAAAATTATATTTTTCTTCTACCTTTTCTTTTCTCATTTTTAGCATTTCAATTATGTTTTATAAAAAATTAAAATATATTTGTGCTATTAATCAAAAAACTTTTAAACATAATTCCAAAATATAAACCCTTAAACCCTTTTAATTTTAAAGAATTTAAATTCTTTTTAATTTAAATTCTTCGTTTTCGTAAAACACTACATAAGAGCTAATTTTGTGATTAGAAAATCTAGTTTTTATAAAGTTTTCATAGGTTTTTAGCTGTTTTTCATAAGATTTATTAAAAAACGAGCTTTTATAATCAATTATCTTAACCCAATCATCGCTAATAGCTAATAAATCTATTCTATTTACTTTATTTTCATATAAAAAGTTATATTCTTTAATCAAATTATGATTTTTGATTAGTTCTTTAAACTCCACACATTTAAGCAAATCTTCGCAAAGTTTTTTTAATTTATCAAAATCCACTTGATTAAACTTATTATATGCAAGTCTTAAACATTCATTCAAGCTTTCATCATTAAAATCACTCAATTCACAAAAATAGTGAAATGCGTTTCCAAGCATAATCGCATCAGTGCTAAACTCTTTAGCCTTGACATTTTGAAGTGGCACGCAAGGATTAAACTCATAGCTAATACTTATAGCACTTGCTTCATTTTCTTTATATCTAAAATTAAGCAAATCATCATCTAAACTCTCATTAGTAATTTCATTATAATTAATCCCGCTAAGCCCAGCTCCATCATTCATAATAATACAAAGAGAGCTAATCGCTCTTGTATAAGCTACATAATAAGTATTTATCTCATCAGTTTTTTTCGTATTCTCATAAATTTCAAGCTTTTTTGCATAATCTTTATCATAAAAACATCTAAGATTTCTAATAGCACTAGCATCTTTTTTAAAGCCATACCATTTGTGACTAGAAAAATCATATTCAATTTTAAGCCCTGTATCGTGTGGAGGGGTTTTACTTAAATGAACGCAGATTAAATGCTCAAATTGTAAGCCCTTGCTCTTATGAATTGTCATGATATTTATGCCTTTTGCTTCATTGTTTGATGCAAGTTTATTGCTAAGATTATATATGGTATCTAAAAAATCTTTAGAACTAATATCATCTAAAAACTCTAAAACATACTCATCTTTGCATAAATCAAGATGAGTTATTATCTCATTATAAATCTCATAAGCACTTTTTGTAATATCAATTTTAAGCCTTGAATAATCCTTGCCTAGCACAGACTTTACAAAAAAGCCATAAATCTCATCTCCTAAAATAGAGTATTTTGCAAATTCTATTAAAACCCTAACACTCATTTTTGAAACTAATAAAGAGTTATTATTTACATTAGTTTTTAAGCCAAATTCATTTAAAAAATTAGCTATTTCATTTGCGTTTGCATTATCTCTTGTAAGTATGCAAATATCATCTAATTTTACTCCGTTTTGTAGCAAACTTGCAATCTTTTTATAAACATCGTTTAAGTAATTTTCGGTGATTATTTTGCTTACAACTCCGTTTTCTTTACTTGCAACTAATTGCTCGTAATAATCATCATAAAGATTTTTAAAATTATTATTTACAAACTCTACTATGGCTTTTTTACTACGATAATTAGTATCAAGATTTTGCAAGCTTATATTATAGGTTTTGTTTTTGTGAAATAAATCAAATACTTCTTGTTTAGCACCCCTAAATGAATAAATTGATTGCTTTTTATCCCCTACATAAAAAAAGCTTTTTTGCTTATCATCTATGCCAATTCCAGCCACTATTTCTTCAACTATTGGCTTAATAATTTCGTATTGAATAACCGAAGTATCTTGAAACTCATCTATTAAAAGATGGCTTAGATTTGAATTAAGTCTAAAATAAAAAAGGTCTTTTAAATCCTTATTTTGCAATATTTTATGAACATAAATAGCAACATCACTAAAGCTTAAAATATTTTGCTCTTTATGATAATTTTTCGCAACTTCGCTAAATTTATCTAAATAATTAAAGCATAATTTTAATTGATTGCTCTCTAAAAAACCATAATATTTAGCAACGATTGATAGTAATTCTTCATAAGCTGCTGCAAAAGTTGGTAAATCTAGGGCTTTTTGTATATTTGATTTGCTAGCGTCTAAAAATGAGCTAGAAAGTAAAGAATTTAAATCCGTAATTTTGCCAAGCCATTCATCAACTTTTTTATTTGCTCCAGTAAAATTATCTTTAAGCCTTAAAAACTCATCAAAAGGATTTATAAAAGTCGTATCATTTATGATTTTTTCGCCTGTATAATTTAAATACAAACTCTCAAGCCAGTTTAAAAAATCTCCTAAACTCATATTAAAATCTTTTAAATCTCTTACTAATTTTATGGCTTCATTTGTATCTAAAGACTTTAAAAACTCTTCTTTAATATCTAAATAATCAATGAGTTCCGCATCTACGCTTAAGCCTTCGTGTGTTGCAAAAAGCCTTAAAATCTTAGAAAAAAAGCTATCAAAAGTATAAATCCTAAGCTCATCTTCTTTAAAGTTTTTTAAGAATTTATTTCTTGTATTTATGATTTGCTCGGCACTTAAACCTAGTAAATCTTGCAAAAATTGAAGCTCGGCAGCTCTATTTTCAAGCTCTAAAAATACCTTTGTAATTCTCTCTTTCATCTCATTTACGGCTTTTTTTGTAAATGTAAGAGCTACTATATCATTAATACTCGCCCCGCTTAAAACTAAAGCAATATATCTAACACTTAGAGTAAAAGTCTTGCCACTTCCAGCACTTGCTGCTAATGCGATATGTTTCATACTCTATCCTTTTTATTGATTATTAAATGATAATAGCCATAAGCATTTTCACTTTTTTCTAAGACAAAGCCATCTTTAAGAGTTGCAATGTCACTTTCAATCTCTTGAGATAATTTATTAAAATTTTTACATTCAAACACCGCCCCACGAGTGCTTTTTAAATAAATTAAAGCTGTTTGTATCGTAGGCTTATCTAAAAGCATTGCGTAAAAGGCTAATTGTTTTTCGTGATTTTTAGTAGAATTTGGCTTGTTTGTAGTCTTATAATCAATTATTAGCTCATCACTTATCCTATCAGCTATCCCGTAAGCATCAATATTTGCAATTTTACTCGAAAGCTTTTCTTCACAATTTGCACTTGGCTGATTGTTGTTAATATAATATGCGATTTCATCTAAATTATCGTATATTAAAGCATAATCAATTGGGCTTAATTTGTCTTTTAGCTCTTTTTCAAATTCTTGTTTTAAATTCTTAAAATCAGCGTTTTGTAAAAACTCATGAACCATAGTCCCAACTGCTGCTTTTTCGTTTGAATTACTAGGTTCACTTAATTCTAAAATATATTTTAAATAATACTCATAAGGTGAGTTTAAATAGCACGATAATCTTGAAAAACTAAGCGGTTTTGCAAAAAAATTATGATTTTTTATAAGTTCTAAATCAGGCTCAAATATATTTTCATTTGCTTTTATTTTGCCATTGAGTGCCTTTAAAAACGACTCCATAAGCCCTTTTTCATCTACGATTTGTCTTTCGCAACTAAAATCTTTTAGCATTCTAGCGGGTGATTTTTCTTCGTTTTCAAGGTATAAAACAAAAACTTCTTTGGCATTAAAAAGCTCTTTATAATAATGCCTTTGTAAATTTTCTCTATCAGCATAGCTAATTAGCCCAGCCTTTGTGCGAACAGCATTGTTTAAAAACATTTCACTAACACTTCGCTTTGGCACTAAATCATCATTAAAATCAAGAACAATTACTAAATCATATTTCATTCCACGACTTTCAAGCATACCTAAAGCATCAACATTTCCGCCGTTTGTGTGAGAAATTTTAATATTATTAGCGTCAAGTAATTTTATGATTTGCTCGTTTGTTAGCTTAAACTCATTATTTAAAATCTTTATATCATTTAGGCGGTTTTTTAGGATTTCTTTAACTTCAGCGTTTTTGCTAAGGCTTAATAGTTGCTCTTTTAATTTATCAAAATTACTAAAATCAAGTTCGCTTGTATTTAATAATCTTTTTTGCACTAAAGCCAACTCATCATCACCTAAAATCGCATTTAGTTTTTGTGCTATTTCGTTTGAGTTTAGCCCACTTGCAATATTTAAATAATTATGAATATCAAGAGCTTTTAAACTAGTTGCAATGCTTTCATCAGGCATAATAAGAGCTATTTGTTTATCATTTTCGTAATATTTTGATATTAGACTAAGTGCGTAAATGTATTGATAAATTGAGCTTTTAAACGAAGCAATTTTTAAGGTATTGTTATAATTTAGATTAGTTTGCTCTAGGATTTGCCAAGAATTATTAAAACTTAGAGTATAAGTATGATTTGGCTCAAAATCTATTTTAAATGATTTTTTTAAAAGATTTATATTGTAATCGCTTACATTTGTGATGATTTTTACATCTATTTTATCCGAAATACTCTCAAAGAATTCTAATTCGTATTGCTTTAAAAAGCCGTTTAGATAAAAGCTAATTGATTTATATTGACTAAGCAAAAACCAATTAGCTTTTAAATCTTTAATAGTTATATCATCATATAAATTTTGATTATCTAATTCGTTTTTATAATGCTTTAAACACTCTTCTAAAATATCTAAATACTCATCAAAAAAACTATATAAATCATTATTTCTTAAATCATCTATACTTACTTTTTGGCTATTTAATTCGCTAAAAAATGAGAATAAATATTCTTTATTTTTTAAAAAACTTAAAAAATCATTTGAAAAATTAAGCTTTTTATAATCTTTAGTTTTATTACAAGCCCTACTCATAGCAATGATTTGCTCTACTTCAGTCGCTCTTCTTTTATCATTTATTGCGAAATCTTGCAAAAACTCATTAATACTAATTGTAGTTGGAAAAAATCCTTCATTTTTAATACTTGCTAAGTAGTTTTTAATTTGCCTTAAATTAGAAAATACAATCAAATCCTTTTTATACATTTATTTTCCTTTTAAAAGATTATTATGAGTAGTTATAGCGTAAAAAAGCTTTAATATTAAGCTTTTTTACATTGATTTTTGCAAAGTTCAAGTTTATAAAATTTTGAAAGTTCGTTGATTTTAAAATCAATCAATAAAGTCCAGCGTCCATTAGAAATATCTCCTAAATCAGCTTTAAATTCTTTTAAATTATCATCATAATTTACGATAATTTCTTTATCTTCATATTTTGTGTGTGGTCTTGTTAATTTTGCCTTTACGCTTATATTGCTTGCTTTTAAATTAGACTTTTCTTTAACTTGTAATATCACTTCATTATCTACAAATACCGCTGGGCGTTTAGTAACATCTAATCTTGTTTTATCACCTAAAACCCTAAAAGCAAAATTATCTAAAAATAATTTTTCGTTTTCTTTGATTTTTGCGTAATTATTCTCAACATCTTGATATTTTAAAAAATAACTTTCATCTTCATCTACTGGATAATCAAAAGATAAATAAACGGTGTAAATACAAGCAATCATCATAAAAATAATTGAACCAACAATCAAATAAGGCCAATGTCTTCCTTCTTTTATCATTTTTTCTTTACCTTTCTTCTAATTAAAACTACTATAAAAACAATAGTAAAAATATAAAAAATAGTTCTAATTGTATTTATAATATTATCATTTAAATCCCCGTAAGAATACTCAAGTTCTACACCTTTACTACTTGCAATTACATCACACAATTCAGCAAACCCATTTAAAATCGCTGCATTTACTAAATCTTTTCCTTTAGGTTGAGTAAGTATTGGCAATATTGCACCTTGTTTTGGGAAAAATCCATATTTTAAATAATAATATTCGGTAACACTTCTAAAATCTAATCCTAAATCACTTATAACATCTAACTTTTTATCTTTAAGGCTAATTACTATAATTGCATAATTTTTATCAGTTTTAATACTTTGTTTTAAATCTTTAAAAGGAATTTCATTTGATATTAAAACACTTGTTTTAATACCTGTTTTTTGCTCTAAATCATTACTTAAAATATTTATTTCATTTAATACTTCATTACTTAAAGGCTCTTGTGAAAATAAATTCACAAGAGCTAAAAGCATTATAATTATTAGCTTTTTCATCCTATACCTAAATGATTAGGAGTTAAAACTGACCAAGCTGTAACTATTGCTAACACAACCATTCCTAAAACTATAATTGTTTCTAATAACTTGCTCATTTTGCGTCCTTTCTAAAATCTTCTAAACTTCTATTTTCGTGCATTTTAGCATCTTCAATTTTTTCTAGTTTATAAGGATTTCTGATTTCTTTTTGTTGAACATTTATTCCCCAAATAGTAAGCCCAACTAGGATTGATAATAATAAAACGGTAGCTATTAACATACCTGTAATTCCGTGTAATCCAAACACATTTCTATTATGATTATCCATTTTTTACTCCTTTGATAATGTGCTTACATAACGAGCAACTGCATCTACTTGCTCATCGCTTAGCATTGATTTAAAGCTTGGCATTGCTCCTATTACTTTTACGCTTGCATCAGCACTTGCTATCTTACCGCTAGCTAAAACCATTTTAATAAAATCAGGTTTAGTATAAATATTTAATGCAGGTGCTACACCTTCAGTACCTTCTCCATTTTCTCCGTGACAAGCTGCACAAGTTGTTTCAAACACATCTTTACCAACTTCGCCTTGCATTCCATTTGCTACATAAGTTGCAACTGCTTTTGCGTCATCTCCTTCAACTAAACCAGCTGGCATTTCTCCGTATCCTAAACCTGTTGAGCCGTTTTCTAAAATATCTAAAATTCCAGCAACGCTACTCCATTTAGTTAAGTCTTGAGCCTTACCATTAATTCCAGTTGCTTCAGCACCATGACAAGGAGCACAATGTAATAAAAATACATTTCTACCCATATTTAATTTAGATTCATCATCAAATGCTACATATTTTTCTTTATATTTTGCATTATGACTTGCTACTTCTTCATTATATTCACCTATTGATGAATATTTGTTTAGTGGAAAACCTATTAAAAAATACCATAAAGCAAACACTATTAAAACGATAAACATAACAGCCCAACCTACTGGTAATGGGTTTTTATATTCGCTTATTCCATCCCATTCGTGCTCGCTTGTTTCAGCATCTTTTCTTTTAATTCTCATCTGTTTAAATACATTTAAACTTACTATCAACACGGTAGCAACAATAACAACTGCACCAATTATAGAAAGTAAATTTACATTATCAGAAAGATTTAACCATTTCATCACTTTCTCCTATTTTCTAATAAAGATGAATTAATATCATCATCTAATGCAAGATTTGCATATTTTTCATAATCTTTTTTACCTTCTCTTTGTGCTTTATATAAATGAATAATATAAGCATAAAGCACAAAGGTCAAAAACGCCACAAGGAAAAAATAAGCATGTCCTTGATATTGCACAAGTTCAACCAAACTCATAATTCTTCCTTACTTTAAGCTATTTAAATACGCAATCAATGCAACTATTTCTTTAATTTCGCATTTACTATCAAGTGCATTTGCACGGCAAGGTTCAAACGCTTGTTTTACTTCTTCATCGCTCATTGCATCAACAATAGGTGTAGCTTGTTCTACCATCATTTTACGAGCGTCTTCGTAAGTTCCTAATTTTGGATAACCTTCTTCATCATAAGGAACATTGAAAACTTTTTTAACAGTTAAAGCTTCAGCATAAGCTGTATCTAAATCTGAATTCTTTTTAAATAAATGTGGATATTCAGGCATAATTGAACTAGGCACTACAGAAACAGGTTTTTTCATATGATTTTCGTGCCAATCAGTAGTTCTATAATTACCAACTCTCATTAAATCAGGACCTGTTCTTTTTGAACCCCATAAAAATGGTCTATCATAAGCATATTCACCTGCTTTTGAATAAGCACCATATCTATCTGTTTCTGCTTTAAATGGACGAATTAATTGCGAATGGCAAGCATTACAACTTTCTTTAATATAAACATGACGACCTGCAAGTTCTAAAGCTGTATAAGGCTTTTTGCTCTCAATTGGTCTAGCGTTAGGACTAAATGCAGGTAGAATTTCTACAACACCAGCATAAGCAATAACAACAAATACAAATACCGCAAAAAAGAAAGGATTTTTTTCTAACCAACTAAACATTTTTTACCTCCTTACGCTTGCATTGGACTTGCTGATTTTGGTTCAACTTCAACGCTTCTGCTTGAAGTAACTGACTTATAAATATTATAAGCAAACATAAAAAATCCTATTAAATATAATAAACCACCAATAGCTCTTATTATAAAATAAGGATGTAGTGCTATAACAGTATCAATAAATGAATAAGTTAGAGTTCCATAATCATCATAAGCTCTCCACATCATACCTTGAGTAATTCCAGCAATCCACATTGAGCTAAAGAATAATACAATTCCTAAAGTTTGGATAGTAAATTGGTATTCCATAATTTTTTTACTATAAATCTCTTTTTTAAATACCCTTGGAGTCATATGATAAATTGCAGCCATAGTCATAAATCCTACCCAACCAAGTGTTCCATCATGCACGTGTCCTGGAATCCAGTCTGTAAAGTGTGCTAGAGCATTGATTGATTTAACTGATTGAATTGAGCCCTCAAGTGTGCTGAACATATAAAATGTTGAAGCAAAAATCATAAACTTAATTAATGGGCTTTCTTTTACTTGGTGCCATTCACCTTTCATTGTAAGTAAGATATTGATTGCACTACCCCAACTTGGTAATATTAATACAACAGAGAAAATTGAACCCATTGTTTGCATCCAATCAGGAACGGTTGAATAAATCAAATGGTGTCCGCCTGCCCATAAATATATAAACATTAAAGACCAGAATGAAAATAGTGATAATTTATAAGAAAATACTGGCTGACCACTTTCTTTTGGTAAGAAATAATATATTTCAGCAATAATTGCAACCGTGAAAACAAAAGCAACCGCATTATGTCCCCACCACCATTGAATTAAAGCATCATTACTTCCTGCATACATAGATACTGAATGAAGCCAAGAACCCATTCCTGTAACTAATTTTGTAGGAACTTCCATATTATTAAATAAATAAAGCATTGCCACGCCTAAAAATGTCGCAATGTAATACCAAATAGAAATATAAAGACTTTTTTCACGGCGAATTCCAATAAGTCCAAAAATTCCCATACCCCATAAAACCCAAATAACAACAACTGCTATATCAAAAGGCCATTCAAGTTCTGCGTATTCTTTTGAAGTTGTAACACCAGCAAAAAGACTTACAACAGCTAATAATATAGTAATCATAAAGATTATAAAATGAGCTTTACCTATGAACATTAAGAATTTTGATTCTCTTAATGAAACTTTTAAAACTCTTTGACCTACATAATACCAAGTAGCCCAAATACCTGAAAGCATAAAGCCATAAACAACTCCGTTTGTATGAAGTGGTCTTAGGCGGCCAAATGTAGAATATTCACCTGCAATATTATTTAGCTCAGGAAATGCTAATTGAAACGCGATTAAAGTTCCAATTCCCATACCGATTATGCCAAACAAAATACATGCGAACATAAACCACTTAGCTACGGTATAATCATAGCCAAGATTTTGCGATGGATTTGCCATAACTGCTCCTTAAATAGAAATTAAAATAATCTGCTAATTATAATCTTAAAAAAAATAAACTAAGCTTAATTTGTAATAATTTTGAAATCTTTTTTATAAAATTCTAAAAAAATTCTATTATTTCTCTCGTGTAATTTATATTCATTTAAGCAATCTAGCTCATCTTTTACGAATGAGCCTTTGTATAAAATAAATTTCGTATTATCATTAGTTATATCATTACATAAAGTAACAATTAGTTCTGTTTTTGCAAAAGCTCTTGAAGTTATCAAATCGCATTTTAAGTCTTTTTCACATTCAACTTTTATAGGTTTAATAAACACATTATCTAAATTAAACTTAGCTTTAATTAGCGATAAAAATGCTGATTTTTTATAACTTGGCTCATACAAATAAAAATTACAATCTCTTTTTAAAAAAGCTAAAAATATAGCAGGAAAACCAGCACCTGAGCCAATATCTGCTATATTAATTCCTGATTTAAATTCTACGAAATTAAGTATTTCAATACTATCAAGTGCTGCTGCTTTTATATCTTTTAATCTTGTAATATTATGAACTTTATTGTATTTTTTTAATTCATCTTCATATGAATTTATAAAAGCTAAAAATTCATTATTCATTTAGCATATGCCCCATTTTGCAAGATTTAACTTTTAAATATTGTTTATTGTATTCATTACTTTGCATTATTAATGGTATGCGTTTTACATCTTTACTAATAGCTTTTAATTTTAAAGGATTATTTGTAAGCAATCTTACGCTTTTAATTTTGTAATATTCAAGTATAAAATCAACTATTTTATAATCTCTTTCATCATCTTTAAAGCCTAGTTTTAAATTCGCTTCAAGTGTATCAAATCCATTATCTTGTAAATTATAAGCATTTACTTTATTAAATAGACCTATTCCACGACCTTCTTGACGAAGATAAATAACCATTCCGCCATTTGCTTCAATATATCTTAAAGATGCTTTTAATTGGTCTCTACAATCGCATTTAAGCGAACCTAAAGCATCACCTGTAAGGCATTCAGAATGTATGCGAACATTAATCTCATCACTAATTTCGCCTTTCATAATTACTAAATGCTCTTTTTCGTTTTCTTTAAAAGATTGGATAACAAAATTTCCAAATCTTGTAGGTAAATTTGCTTGTTTTGAAATTTCAACTAACATTGTTTAACTCTTTTTTGATTTAATTAGCCTTAATTATACAAAAAAAGGAGTTTAGTGTGCGTAAATTTAGACGACTTAGAAAAAGCCCTATAATTAGGGATTTAGTAAAGGAAAACCAACTTAGCTTAAACGATTTGATTTACCCTTTATTTGTAGTAGATAAAAAAAGTGCAAAAATTGAGATTAAATCAATGCCAGGAGTTTATCAATTAGGATTTGATGAATTACTAGCAGAATGTAATGAATGTTTAAAGCTTGGAATTAAAAGTATTTTATTATTTGGCGTATTAGATGAAAGCGCAAAAGATAGTTGCGGAAGTGATGCAATGAGCGATAATGGGCTTATAGCTCGTGCTATTAGAGCTATTAAAGAGCGTTTTGGTGATAGCTTATATTTAATTGCTGATTTATGCTTTTGTGAATACACAGACCACGGACATTGCGGAGTATTAGATGAAGATGGGTATTTAAATAATGAAATTACGCTTTTAAATTCTAGCAAACAAGCTTTAGTAATGGCTAGAGCTGGAGTTGATATGATTGCACCTAGCGGAATGATGGACGGAATAATAAAAACTTTAAGAACTGCTTTAGATGAAAATGGCTTTGATACATTACCAATTATGGCTTATTCAACCAAATTCGCAAGTGCATACTATGGACCTTTCCGTGATGTGGCTAATTCAGCCCCTAAAAAAGGCGATAGAAAAGCTTATCAAATGGATTATGCAAACGGAAAAGAAGCTTTGAATGAAAGCTTAGAAGATGAAAAACAAGGTGCTGATATATTGATGGTAAAACCTGCTTTAGCATATTTAGATGTAGTTAAAGAAATTAGCCAAAACTCACTACTTCCACTATGCGTTTATAATGTAAGCGGGGAGTATTCAATGCTTAAAAACGCTGGAATAGCTGGGCTTGTAGATTATCCAAAAATCTTAATGGAAACTATGATTAGTTTTAAAAGAGCGGGTGCAAAACTAATAATCACTTATCACGCTAAAGAATTAGCCGAAATGTTAAGGGGATAAAAATGGATTTTAGTGTATTAGCAAAATATCAAACAAGTGGCCCAAGATATACCTCATATCCAACAGCTATTGAGTTTGGCGAAGATTATAAATATGATGATTTTATAAAAGATTTAGAAAGTAACGAAAATAAGCCTTTATCGCTTTATTTTCACTTGCCGTTTTGTCGTTCGGCTTGTTATTTTTGTGGCTGTAATGTAATTTATACAGCTAATGAAGATAAAAAAGAAAGGTATTTAGATTATATTTTAAGAGAGCTTGATATTTTAAAAACTCATCTTAAGACAAAAAAAGCTATTCAAATGCACTTTGGCGGTGGAACGCCTACATTTTTTAGTGCAGCTCAACTTGAAATCTTGCTTAAAAAAATTAATGAAATATTTGAGTTTTTACCTGATAGCGAGCTTTCTTGTGAGATTGACCCTAGGTTTTTAAATGTTGAACAAATGAGCGTATTTGCAAAATACGGCATAAATAGAATTAGCTTTGGTGTGCAAGATTTTGACCCTAAAGTGCAAAAAGAAATTCATAGAATTCAACCTTACGAAATTACAGAAAATGCAGTAAAACTTGCAAGAGCAAATGGGGTAAAAAGTATAAATACTGATTTAATTTACGGACTTCCTTATCAGGATTTAAACTCATTTAGCAAAACGCTTGAGACAATTTTAAAAATAAATCCTGATAGACTTGCTGTGTTTAATTACGCTCATGTGCCTTGGATTAAAAAGAATATGAGAAAATTTGATGAAAGCACTATTCCTGAAGCTAAAACTAAGTTAGAAATTCTAAAACATACTGCGAAATTTTTAGGCGAAAATGGCTATAAAATGATAGGAATGGATCATTTTGCAAAACCTA
The DNA here is from genome assembly GCF_018501135.1 of Campylobacter sp. 2018MI13. NCBI lineage: Bacteria > Pseudomonadati > Campylobacterota > Epsilonproteobacteria > Campylobacterales > Campylobacteraceae > Campylobacter > Campylobacter sp. 2018MI13. The sequence goes on from NZ_JAHCZC010000030.1 coordinate 16,115, forward strand.
ATGATGAATTATTTAAAGCTTTAGAAAATGGCACACTTCATAGAAATTTTCAAGGATATACTACAAAAGGTGGAGCTATTTTGGTTGGCGTTGGGCTTACTAGTATTGGAGAAGGACTTAATTATTACGCACAAAATTATAAAGATTTAAACCTTTATGAAGCAGCTATTGATAATGGCAAATTACCATTTCATAGGGGAATTAAACTTAATAATGATGATTTAATTAGAAAAGCTGTAATAATGAGCTTAATGGCTAATTTTAGTCTTAATATTAAAGAAATTGAAAAAGAATTTAAAATAGTATTTTGGGATTATTTTAACGATGCAAAAGAGTATTTAAAAACTTATGCTGAATTTTTACAAATTAGTGATGATGAAATAAAAGTAAATGAAACAGGCACATTATTAATCCGTAATATTTGTATGGGATTTGATGCTTATATGAAAAATAAAGGTGAAAAGACCTTTTCAAAAACATTATAAAGGTAAGTAAATGTATGAATTAGCAAAAAAAGTTATATTTAAGTTTGACCCTGAAGATATGCACCATTTAGTAATCAAAGCTCTTAAGACTCAAAGATTTTTAAAAGTAGTTGATTATAAAAAAACTTATAAGAATTTAGAAAATGAATTAATCAATATGAAATTTTCTAATCCTATTGGACTTGCAGCAGGATTTGATAAAAATGCTGAAGTAGTAGCTCCTTTAGCAAATCTTGGCTTTGGTTTCATTGAAGTCGGAGCAATTACTCCTAAGGCTCAGCCAGGTAATCCTCGCCCAAGAATTGAAAGATTAGTAGATGAGCTTAGCATTCGCAATGCAATGGGGTTTAATAATGACGGCGTAGAAGTTGCAAAAGCAAATTTAATGCGTGAAAATTTCTCAAAACTACCTCCGATTTTTATAAATATAGGTAAAAATAAGGTTACACCTAATGAAGAAGCGATAAATGATTATGAGATTTTAGTTCGTGAGCTAAAGCCTTATGCAGACGCTTTTGTAATTAATATAAGTTCGCCTAATACTCCAAATCTAAGAGATTTACAAAATGCTAAATTTATTGAAGAAATTTTTACTAGGCTAAATGCTATTAATGATGTGCCAAAATTTATAAAATTTGCTCCTGATATGGATTTTGGCTTGGCTACTGAATTAAGTCTAACAGCTTTAAATGCTAATGCTTGTGGAGTGATTTTAAGCAATACTACGCAAGATTATTCGCTTAGCAAAAAGCCTGATTTAACCAAGGCAGGTGGTCTAAGTGGTAAAGTATTAGCCGAAAAGTCTTTAAATATGCTAAAAGCAATCGCACCAAGCGTGCATAAAAAAGGCATAATTATTAGTAGTGGTGGGGTATTTGACGCGGCTCAAGCTTATGAGCGTATAAAATGGGGTGCTAGTTTAGTTCAAGTGCTTTCATCTATGATTTTCGTTGGACCTAGAATTGCTAGAAATATAAATGATGAGCTTACAAAATTAATAGAAAACGACGGCTTAAGCTCAATTAATCAAGCCATCGGCGTAGAATTATAAGAATTTGAAATTCCTATTTCAAATTCTTGATTTTTCGCATTGCTAAAATATAGACTAAAATAAATGAAAATAAAAATAATCTATTCATATATTCATAAAAAATACCGCTTCTATCAAAGCAAATAATTTGAATATAAAAAGCTATAAAAGATATTAGAGTGATTATTTTTGTAATTGCTCTAATGTTTGATTTATAGTGATTTAATAAATAAAATATATCAATATAAATAATAGGCATTATTATTATGCTAAGTTCAGTTAATGCCATTATAAACACTATTCCAACGATAAAAATAGTTAAAACAATAGTAATGCCAAGATAAAAACTAAAAGGTATTATCAAATTAGTCTTACTAGCAATTGAGCTAAAATCTAAAGTTAAAAAATAAGCTAAAGAGCGTTTTGGAGTAATCTCATTAAAATGCCTTTCTTTTATCATTGATAAAATCAGTGCAAGTATGAAAAAAATAATAAAACCAATGGCTTTATAATTAATTGAAAGCATAAAATTATCTTCTAAATAAACCCTAAGCCAATGAAAGCATACTAAATAATAATCAATAAGATAAAACGCTATTATTACAATGATAGTTTTGATTATTTTATTTTTTGTGATTGAATTAAGCCTTTGTAAAGTGCTAAGAATTAGTATAAAATCAATAGCAAGATAAAAATTAGCATATAAACCCTGAAAAACAATTTGAGAATAACTCATAAAATCATTTTTAATAAAAGTAAAATCTACATTATTAGCTAAAACTAAACGCACAAATCTTGAAAACTCTATCAAACAATAAAACAAGCCAAATGCTAAAATCGGAAAAACAAAAATCATAAAGGCATACGAACGCCTACTCATAGTAGCTCTTAAATCAAAATTAGCTACATTAATCAAAGCTTCTTTTATGCAATTCATTTTGTATACCCCCCCCCATTAACAACTCGCAAATATCAACGCCTAAAACCTTGCTAATATTATAAATATGCTCTAGGTTAAAATGTTTGCCGTTTTTGTTGTTTTCACAATTTGAATAAAAGGCTATTGATTTTATGCCTATACTTAGGGCTAAATCTAGTTGGCTTATGTTTTTTTCGGTTCTAAATTTTTTAACATTACTTGATACTAATTTATAAAATTCTTCTATTTCTTCAGTGTTTTTCATACATTATCCTATAGGTAAAATCTAATAATTTAAACAATATAAAAATTTAAAATCTATATCCTATAGGATAAATTAATTTATTTATGATAAATTTGCTTTTAAATTTATTTAAGGAGAAAAAATGAAAAAATTATTTTTGTTTTCATTAGTTGCATTAGCTTTTAGCTCTTGTGCTGCTATTGATAATTTCACAACCTATACTGAAGGCACTAAGATTACCCAAGATGAGCTTGATAGCATTGTGGTTAATAAATCTAGCAAAAGTGATTTGGAAGAGAAATTCGGAGCACCTAGCAGAATTAGTTCTTCTAGTGAATGTGAAATGTGGCATTATGATTTCGTTAAGATTAGTTCTTTTAGCCCAAATATAAATGATTCTAATGTTTTTTGTATCAACAAAAAAGGTATAGTAATTAAAAAACTAAAAGCTAAAACAAAAAGCAATAATCCATTATTAAGATAAGAAATTATGAAAGATTTTTTTAATAAAATATTTGCAGAGCTTAATCCTAGTTATTATTTTAGGTATTTATTTTTGGCATTGTAATATCTGTTTTATTTTTATGTTAATAACTAACTTAGTCGGTAATATAGTTGCGTCTATTGGATTAATATATTTATGTTATTAC
>NZ_JAHCZC010000283.1:0-398 GCF_018501135.1 Campylobacter sp. 2018MI13
CTTATCAGCAATTGCCCAGACAATGATTAATGGCCGCATATTCTTCTCATTTTTAGTCATGACCGATGAGTTTTTGCGTTTGCGTTGCAAGATTGCGCCAAAAGAGGATGGCATTGTCTTCAAGGTCGCTTTCAAAATCAGCGTAGTCATCACGAGGTTTTAAAGTTCCGATAACGTCGCCGACAGGTCCGCAAACTTTAAGCAATTGGCCTGCTTCTTCCCATCGTGCCGTCCAATAAGGACCTTCAAGCGCCGTATCCTGCATGTCTTGCACGCCGTCCCTGGTCATATCGTTGATGACGTCTTGTTTGGTGGTTTGTTCGTAGCCGTTTTGTTTCATCCAAGCGAGTTTTTCTTCGACCTGTTCCATGTCGTCAGGAATCATATGCAGCATATTA
>NZ_JAHCZC010000284.1:0-397 GCF_018501135.1 Campylobacter sp. 2018MI13
TTTTTTTAATTGTAGAAACGGGATAGGGCTAAAAGGTAAGTTTTTATTGTTGCTTTCTTTTTTAGCTTTGTTTGGGTTTGGACTTTTTTAATTGCTTAGGTTTTTAATACTTTAAGTAGTTTTAGTATATGCTAGAAGTATTTATAAGTTATATGTTTAAAATATTTATATTAGTATGCTTATTTAATTTAAGTAGCTTTATATGTTTAAAGAATTATGTATTTAATAAGCTTAGGTGATTAATTGTTTTTTAGGTAGCTAAAGTTAAAACAATATGATAATAATATTTAGACGTAAGCCATAATCTCATATGAAAACATATAATCATTAAAGCAATATGAGTGGTTGAAAAATAATATTGGTAGTGAAGGATTGCGATTTAATATTATTTTTTTCT
>NZ_JAHCZC010000285.1:0-397 GCF_018501135.1 Campylobacter sp. 2018MI13
ACGAGATTGAACGAATGACTCCAAAAATAACGGCCATCTGTGAAAGATATCCACAGGAAAATATTCTGCTCGTAAGTCAAGGGGCGGCTTTGTGTGCTGAAATAAGACATTTGTGGGGAATTCCGCTTTCAAAAACAAGAGATAACGGCGGCCTTGAGATTACAAGTACTTCAATTCTTGAAACGACCGATAATGGTCAGACATTCAAATGCATCGAATGGAATAAGAATGATTATTTGAAACGCGATATTGATCCAACGGATGTTGTCTGAGGCGGTGATTATTTGGATAAGGAAAAAAATAAGCGAGATCGATTGGAAGAAAAGACCAAAGTAAAGATTGAGAAATTAATCGAAAAGGTTGATGAAAATCCATATGATCCGCAAAGATATTATGC
>NZ_JAHCZC010000286.1:0-396 GCF_018501135.1 Campylobacter sp. 2018MI13
TCTTCCACGCGCCTTAGAATACTCATCCCACCCACCTGTGTCGGTTTACGGTACGGGCAACATTATCTAAACTTAGAAACTTTTCTTGGCTCGACGGCATCAGCAATTCTTCCTTCCATCCGAAGACTTCAGAAAGCCTTTCAGTTCTCGGTCTAATGTTATACGGATTTGCCTGTATAACAACCTACTACCTTAGACTAGCACTTCCATCCGCTAGCTTGCTTAGCCCTAAGCGTCCTTCCATCGCACAATAATGTTGGTATTGGAATATTAACCAATTTTCCATCGCATACCCCTTTCGGACTTTGCTTAGGACCCGACTAACCCTACGATGACGAGCATCGCGTAGGAAACCTTGGGTTTACGGCGTTAATGATTCTCACATTAATTATCGCT
>NZ_JAHCZC010000287.1:0-396 GCF_018501135.1 Campylobacter sp. 2018MI13
TTACGACTCCGGGCGCTTGGGCGAGATCTTCCTCAAGCTTGGTAAGCAGGGATCCACCCTTGCCGGTGTTATGGACGCTTTTTCTATCGCGGTGTCTATCGGTTTGCAATATGGTGTGCCGCTGGAATCCTTCGCCCAAAAGTTCTCCAACCTCAAGTTTGAGCCAGCTGGCATGACCGACGACCCTGACATTCGGATTTCCTCGTCGATCATTGACTATGTCTTCCGTCGTCTGGCCCTCGACTGCCTTGACTTTGATGAGCGTGCCGAGCTGGGTATCTACACCGCTGCCGAGCGTGCTCGCTACGTCCAGACGGGGTCCTACCTGTCTGATGAGGAGGATGAGCTTATCGACTCTGAGACCCTCAAAGACACGCCGGCCGACCGCGTCCGGGT
>NZ_JAHCZC010000288.1:0-394 GCF_018501135.1 Campylobacter sp. 2018MI13
GCTTATATATGAGGGAGATGCTGCTCTCATAAAATAAGTTTGAAAGTATTTTGTCCTCTTCAATTTTGGGGAAGATTTTGAGAAGGAAAAGCATGAAATGATTGGTATAATTCACCCACAAAGGCGTCTGGCCCTGGGCTTTTCTTCATTGTGAGGTTTCAGATTACTGCTTAAATCTTCTTACTCATTATTGATCTGTTAAGATTTTCTATTTCTTCATGACTTGGACTTGATAGGTTGCATATTTCTAGGAATTTATCCGTGTATTTTAGGTTATCCAATTTGTTGGCATATAATTGTTCACAGTAATCTCTTATGATCCTCGTATTTCTATAGCACCAATTGTAATATCTCTCTCTTCATTTGTAATTTTATTTATTTGAGTCTTCTCTTT
>NZ_JAHCZC010000289.1:0-393 GCF_018501135.1 Campylobacter sp. 2018MI13
GCTTTAATCGTTGGTATTGCTAATTCGTCACCGCTATTAATAATGTCGGACATCTGCATTCCTCCGACAAATCCTAAAACAGCCAGTGAAACAAAAATTGATTTTTGGAATTTTGTAACGTGTTTCATATCCATTGCACCTCGCCTTTCTCTATACTTAAAATATACATAAAACTTATGGCTTTGATTTTTCAAAGTTATGACAAAGTGTTCATCTTTTCAATTTAATTATTTCGATGATGTGAAGAAATTGAAGATTTATTGAATAACGTTAAATAAATTCGAATATTGCATCGGGCATGTATATAAATAAGTTATTGGGATGATTATTTAATTATCGCTACAATTTCTTGCTTCGTTGATTTATAATTAAAGTCAGTATGTTTCACAACAG
>NZ_JAHCZC010000290.1:0-393 GCF_018501135.1 Campylobacter sp. 2018MI13
AAGCCCCAGAGCGGGCAAACCTTACCTGGCGCTGAACTGTGCGTCTATACCGGAAGATGCGGTCGAGAGTGAACTGTTTGGTCATGCTCCGGAAGGGAAGAAAGGATTCTTTGAGCAGGCGAACGGTGGTTCGGTGCTGTTGGATGAAATAGGGGAAATGTCACCACGGATGCAGGCGAAATTACTGCGTTTCCTTAATGATGGCACTTTCCGTCGGGTTGGCGAAGACCATGAGGTGCATGTCGATGTGCGGGTGATTTGCGCTACGCAGAAGAATCTGGTCGAACTGGTGCAAAAAGGCATGTTCCGTGAAGATCTCTATTATCGTCTGAACGTGTTGACGCTCAATCTGCCGCCGCTACGTGACTGTCCGCAGGACATCATGCCGTTAAC
>NZ_JAHCZC010000291.1:0-391 GCF_018501135.1 Campylobacter sp. 2018MI13
CTTTAGGATCGATAGAGGCCAGCCCGAAGGAGACCATGTGTTCTGGCAGAACCTGCGCCACCTGTGGCGACGCCGCGACTTCCGGAAGATTCTCGGGGTTCGTGTAGCTACCCAGGCGGCTGACGGCACCCTTCAGGTCGGGATGGCTTCCTACGTTTTGCTCTCCCCCGAGCAGCAGCCTGACGCGTGGTCGATCGCCATGGTGCTGGCTATCACCTTGCTGCCCTTCAGCATCATTGGCCCCTTCGTCTCCGTTGTACTCGACCGTTGGTCGCGTCAGCGCATCCTCGTCTATACCGATGGTCTGCGCTGCCTCATTGCGGTCGGGCTGGGGATCTTGGTCTGGAATGGTGCGCGCGATAAACCCTCCCACCTGGCCTTGCTCATCGGG
>NZ_JAHCZC010000292.1:0-391 GCF_018501135.1 Campylobacter sp. 2018MI13
GCCTTCGTCACCCCACTTTCTCCCAGCCACCCATCGCCGGTAGCGGCGATGCGTCAGCCGCTCACCCGCGGAACTCGCGGTCGCCAACGTGTACGGGTCGTCCGCCACCGGTCAGTCAACTCCACCGCCACGGTCCAGGCGGGCGCGCCGGCATAGGCCGAGGTGTGTTCGGCGAGGGCGAACCGGCTCGTGCTACGAGCCGTGTTGGTAGCGGCGGTGGCGGATGCGCCAGCCGTCAGCGGTGCGCACGACATCGTCGTCGTACCGTCCGTAGAACACGCTGGTCGGGTTGCGCGGATCCGAGGCACCCACGGGAGAGATGCCGCGTGAGCACAGGTGGACGAGAGGCCCGCCGTCGCGCGGGTCCTCGGAGACCGACTCGATGTAGATG
>NZ_JAHCZC010000031.1:0-19393 GCF_018501135.1 Campylobacter sp. 2018MI13
AGCTTTTATTAAATGCTTTGCAGTTTTTAAACATTTCTTTCATATTAGTAACGCTAGAAGTATCAAAATATAGTGTTTCATTAAAATTACTACACCCACTAAACATAGCTTTCATATTAGTAACATTGCTTGTGTTTAGGTTTAAGCTTTTATTAAATGCTTTGCAGTTTTTAAACATTTCTTTCATATTAGTAACGCTAGAAGTATCAAAATATAGTGTTTCATTAAAATTACTACACCCACTAAACATAGCTTTCATATTAGTAACATTAGAAGTGTCCCAAGTATTTATGCCGCTAAAATCTTTTCTATTAGAGTTTAGAAATAATTCGCTCATATCTGTGATTAAACTTGTGTCTAAATAGCTTAAATCAATATTTTGATTTAATACAAAATCAATTAATTCGCTTTTGTCTTTAACTAAAATTTTCATTAGCTTCCTTTAATGTTTATTTTTAGTTTAGCATATTGATAGTCCTGATTATGTCCATATAAAATATTTTTAAAAGAATTTGAAATTACTATTTCAAATTCTTTAAAGTTTATTTGATTATTCTTTTATTTGTAGGGATATTATCTATTATTAAGTCATAAAAAACATTTATATTATAATTATGCAATGCTGAATAATATATAGGTTTTTTAATATCCACTCCTGTAGCTTCTTTAACCCTTGCTTGAATACTACTTGCAAATTCATTTAAAAATTCTAAAAGCCTACTATCAGGCTCATTATCATTCCAATGCCTACCTTTCATAGCCATATCACATTGATTGATTGCTATAAGTATTCTATCCTTATCAAAATTAGGAACTATTATTTGATTTAAGAGATTATATGTAGTGCCTAAATCTCTGTTAATTCCTTCTACTATTACTAAGGCTAAATCTACCCAGCCATATTTTTTCTCATTTTGCATATAGGTTTTATAGAGCAAATCTATGATTTTTTTACCATGAGTTATGTCTTTTTCTTTGCCATCGCCAAGACCAGGGCTATCCCAAAATCTTACATAATCATTTAATTTATAACTATCAAGCTCCATAGTTTCAGGGTCTACTCCTAATCCTACTTTAGCTACTTCTTTTGTAAAAAGCGTGTTTAATGTAGTTGATTTACCAGCACCAGTGCAACCTACAACCAAGACATCAAGTGGATATGCCCCCATGATGTTTAATTTGCTTTGAATTTCACTAAGTCTATAATTTTGCATTTTACCACCCAAACAATCCACCGATAAATCCACCGATAGCTCCAATTGCTCCACCTATAGCACTTCCTATTGCTTTACCAGCAGAGCCAAAAATACTACCTATAGAGCCACCTATATCAGCACCAACGCTAGCACCTTTACTAACTGACTTGACAATAGAACCAAGAAAACTTTCTTTTACTTTTTTGTTGTAGTCAATAAGCCTATCATCATCTTTTAACATTTCTTCTTCCTTAGTCATATTTTGGGCTATATGAATACGCTTTTCTTCTGGGGTGTGTTTTACTATAAAATAAAGTAGCTTTGATAGATTATATGGTCTTTGTTGTGGCATTCCTTCTTCTTTAAACCCTGCTGAATAATATATAGGCTCTATATCAACCCCTGTTGCTTCTTTTATCCTATCTTTTACTGATTTTACTTTATCTTCTAAAAATTCTACTAGTTTTGGTTCAGGTTTGTTTTCTTCGTAGTTAAAATATCTACCTTTCATTGCCATATCACATTGATTAATAGCAACTAAAATTCTATCCTTAGCACTATCTCCAAGCGCTGGGATTATTACTTGATTTATTAATTTATAAGAAGTTCCTAAATCTCTGCTACCACCATCTAAGATAACTAAAACCAAATCTATTAAAGCATTACCACTATCATCTTTTTTATAAAGTAAGTCAATAATATTTTTACCATGTTGATTGTCTTTTTCTTTGCCATCGCCAAGTCCAGGGCTATCCCATAGGGTTAGATTATCTAATTCGTATTTTTCTATACTCATAGTCTCAGGGTCTACTCCTACACCAACTTTCGCCTTTTCTGTATTAAAAAGAGCGTTTATAGTAGAGCTTTTACCACAACCAGTAGCACCTGTAATCATTACATTTATTTTTTTATTTTTCATAGATTGAATATTTTTAAGCATTACTATTCTATCGCTTTCGCTAATGCTTGTTAATTCGCCTATGTTTTTTTCTAATTCTTTAAAAATATCTTTACTCATTCTTTATCCTTTTTTATATTTTTTAATAAATTTTCTTTTTCATTTTCATAGTCTTTTTTAGCTTTTGCAATGGCATTTTGTTTACTGTGAAGGTTTTTTAATTTGTCTTTAATGCTTTGTATATCTTCATCACTTAGCTTTAAAAAGTATTTTAGTTGGTCTAAAAACTCATCCTTGCAAGTGCAAACAAATGGAGTATTTTCATAAAAGTTTAAAACTTCAAGATAAAAAAGCTCTTTGCTTTTTACAAATTTTAGTTCTTTTGGTAGGTTGTATAATTCTTCGTATTTATTATCTAAAACCAAGTTAATACAATTAGACATTAAAGAATTTAAAGAATTAAAAACATAAGAAGTATTTGAAAAATTTTCATTATTAAATAATGTTTTAAATTCTTCTGTTTGATTATAACCGATATTAGAACTCCATCTTTTGGCTATTATGTAGTTTTTACATATAAATTCAAGCTCGCAAAGATAGTCTAAAATATAATCAGCTATAGCTAAATTTTGCTTTTTAATTTCTTCTTCATCTTTAGGTAGCATTCTAGCTAAAGTGCTAGAGTAGGTGATAAGATTTAAAAATACTAATTGTTCATCTTTGTTTAATTTTGTTAAAAACATTTTTTCTCCTTAAAATTAAAATAAATATAAAAAAATTAAAAAGAAAAATATTTTTAACTTGTATTTAGTAGATTAGTAAGGCTTTCGTGCCCCCCCCCCAAGAGCGGTAAATCATTTTAACTCCTTTCAAAATATCAATAATTATATTGTGTTTTATAAATATTGGTTGTTAGTATTATAACATATAGTAATCTTTAAATATGTCTATATAAAATTTTTCATTATAATTTTTAAAAATTTAAAGGATTAAAATGAATAAAAATATTTTAGATAGCTTAGATTTATCAGATAAGCAGAGTTTTGCTGATGGGCTAAAGGCGTTAATTGAGCAAACTTATGTAGTAGAGAATGAATATAAGGCTTTAAAGACTTCTTATGATAGTTTAATGCTAATGATAAATGAAATCATTGAGATTTTGCCAAGTGCTATTTGGGTTTTAGATGAAAATCAAAATCTAGTAGTGAAAAACAAATTAGCAAGTGATGAATTATTTAGGCAAATTGACCTTAATAAAGAGCATTATGAATTAGAATTTTTAAATAATTTTTATCAAATCAAATCTATAAAATACGCTGATAAGCACCTAATAATGGCTACAAATATTACTAAAGAAAAGCGAGATGAAAGGCTTGTTTCTATGGGTCAAGTAGCGGCTAATTTAGCTCACGAGATTAGAAATCCAATAGGCTCGGTTTCGCTTTTAGCAGGGGTGCTTTTTAGTAAAGTTGAGCTTAAAAATAAACATATTGTAATGCAAATGCAAGATGCGATTAAAAGGGTTGAGAGAATAATTGAGAGCACTTTGCTTTTTACTCGTGGGTTTAAGCTAAATAAATATGAGTTTAATTTGCAAGAATTTGAAAACGAATGCCAAAATGTCTTTAATACCTATAATAATAGTGATGAGATAATTCTAAGTGAATGCACTTTTGCTCCATTAATAATTAGTGCTGATAAGTCTTTAATAAGCTTAGTTTTAAGCAATTTAATTTATAACGCAATTGATGCTTGTGAAGAAAATGGCACTATCAAAGTCAAAGGAGAAATTATAAATAATATATATAAAATTAGTGTTTTTGATAGTGGCGAAAAGATAGCAAATCTTACTAATCTTTTTGAAGCATTCAATACAACTAAGCTAAAAGGCAATGGCTTAGGCTTAGCATTATGCAAACAAATCTGCAACGCTCACAATGCAAACATATACTATTGCAACGAGCCTAAGAGCTTTTGCGTGGAATTTAAATTAGATATTTAATAATTCATTTATTATTAAATATCTTAATTATTTCATCTAAATAATCATTTATCCCATCTTCTAAACTATAAATTGGTCTATATGAAAAACTATCATCTAGCTTTGCTTCAGTATGAAATTGATAAGCGTTAGTGTAAGGATTTGGGATATATGTTTTTTGCAATCTTTCTTTTAAAATTCCACGCTTTATTAATAAATCTTGCAAAATATCTACAATACTCTCAAAACTCCTAGCCTTGCCACTACCTACATTATAAACTCCACCATTAGCATTCATTGCAGCGATATTTGCATTTGTAACATCTTTTATATATACAAAATCTCTAAAGATTTTATCACTTCCAACGAAAAGTTTAGGCGAGTTGTTGTTTAGGATTTGTAAACCAAATTGTAAAATCATAGAAGCGGTTGTATCTTTATAAAATTCATTTTTACCATAAACATTGAAATATCTAAGCCCTACAGCTCCTGTATCTTTAGCGATTTTATCCATAGTTAGTTTTGAAAAAGCATAAGGATTTTTAGGTATTTCATTAAGCCCTACGGTTTGTGGGCTTGGTGCATCTCCATAGACACTAGCACTACTTGCATAAATTAATTTTGCATTGTGTTTTTTAGCAAGAGCTATAATTTTATAAAAAGTATTAATATTACTTTTAAATACTATTTCTTCATCATAAACGGTAGTATCAGAAATAGCTGCAAAATGATAAATCACATTAGGAGCAAAACTATCAATCATTGCATAAAACTCATCATCTAATAAATTAGCTGAATATATTAAGCCATCAAATTCTAAAAGATTTTTATAAGTTCCAAAATATTTTCTTTTATTGTTTGAAAATCTTTCATTATTATCAAAATTATCAATTACTAAAACTTTATGATCTTTACATAATTCATTTGCTAGATTTGAGCCTATAAATCCAGCTCCACCTGTTATTACTATATTCATATTTATCCTTTATTTGCTTTTTTGAGCGTTTGTTTTAGCGTCTTTTATAAAGTTTAAAAACTCGTTTATTTTATCGTAATTATCAAATGATACTTGTTTTTTAATAAGCATTTTTACTAATTTTTCATTTGCCAAATACTCATCATCCATCTCTTGTGCTTTTTGCACTAAAGCTCTTAGCATAATTTCTTCATTCATAAAAACTCCTAATAAATAGCACTAATTCTATCAATATCATCCCAAGTAAGTGAGTTATTTTTATAATTTAGCATTCTATGAACATATCTTGCCAAAATATCAGTTTCTACATTTACTAAATCATTGATTTTATATGAATTAAATAAAGTATCTTTTAAAGTAATATCAATTATTGTAAGTCTTATAGAATTGTTTAAAACTTCATTGATAGTAAGGCTTACTCCATCAATTGCAATGCTACCTTTATTACACACAAAAGGCATTAATTTTTCATCAAGACTTATATAAAAATCTATCCCACTAGCAAGCTTATTTATCTTAATGATTTTACCGAGCCCATCAATATGCCCACTTAAAATATGCCCATCAATCCTATCTCCTACTTGCATTGCTAATTCAGTATGCACTTTTTCACCTACTTTAAAAGGTTTGATTATTTTTTGAGTTTCACTACTAAGATTTAAACTAAAGCCGTCATTATGAGTTTTTATCACACTAAGACAAGCTCCATTAGTTGCTACGCTATCTCCTATGTTTGGTTTTAGTTTTGAAATTAATCTTAATTCATTATTTGAATAGTTTTTTATAAAGCCACATTCTCTTATTAAACCATTAAACATTTTTATCCTTTACAATAAGCTTAGTGTATTATAAAAAAAAGGATTAATGATGTATGATATTATAGTAATTGGTGCTGGTCATGCTGGTGTTGAAGCAGCACACGCAAGTGCTAAAATGGGTAAAAAAACACTACTTCTTACGATTTTAAACGATAGAATTGGAGCAACTTCTTGCAATCCTGCAATAGGCGGACTTGCAAAAGGGCATTTAGTAAAAGAAATAGCCGCACTTGGCGGAATTATGCCAAAGATTACTGATTTAAGTGCGATTAATTACAAGACTTTAAATGAGAGCAAAGGTGCAGCTGTTCGTGGAACTAGAGCTCAAATAGATATGGATGAATACAATAAAAATGCTAAAAATATATTATTAAATATGCCTAATTTAGACATTTCTCAAGAAATGGTTACAGAGCTTTTAGTAAAAGATAATGAAGCTTATGGAGTAAAAACCGAGCTTAATAAAACTTATGAAGCTAAGAAAATAATTTTATGCAGTGGGACATTTTTAAATGGTTTAATTCATGTAGGTTTAAGCAAGATAAAAAGTGGTCGTGTAGGAGAGCTTAGTGCTAGTGAGTTAGGCGATAATTTAGCTGCTTTAGGGCTTAATCGTGGAAGACTTAAAACTGGAACTTGTCCTAGAATTGCAGCAAGTAGTATTGATTTTAGCGTATTAGAAACTCAAGAAAGCGATTTAAATACTAAAGGATTTAGCTTAGAATTTACTTCTCATACATTGCCGCAACTTCCTTGCTATATAGCGCATACAAATACAACAACTCATGATATTATCCGTTCAAATTTTGATAAAGCTCCTATGTTTACAGGACAAATTAAAGGAGTTGGCCCTAGATATTGTCCTAGTATAGAAGATAAAATCAATCGTTTTGCGGATAAAGAAAGTCATCATTTATTTATTGAGCCACAGACAAAAGAAGCTACAGAATATTATATAAATGGTTTTTCAACTTCTTTACCATTTGAAGTTCAACATTCAATGATACGCTCGGTTAAAGGCTTTGAAAATGCTAAAATCACAAGACACGGCTATGCAATAGAATATGATTATTTTGACCCACTTGATTTGTTTCATACTTTAGAAAGTAAAATTATTAAAAACTTCTATCTAGCAGGTCAAGTAAATGGGACAACTGGTTATGAAGAAGCAGCAGCTCAAGGGCTTATGGCAGCAATAAATGCAAGTTTGGCAATTGATAATAAAGATGGACTTGTGTTACGCCGTGATGAAGGATATATTGGTGTTTTAATTGATGATTTAGTTACAAAAGGCACAAAAGAGCCTTATAGAATGTTTACAAGTAGGGCTGAGTTTAGATTATTACTTCGTGAAAGCAATGCAATCACAAGGCTTAATAAATACGCTTATGAGTGTGGTTTAAGAGATGAAAATAGCTTTAAATACTATGAAAATCAAATAAATGATATTAAAAAAGGTTTAGAGTTTTTATGTGAAAGCAGGGTTGTTCCTTCAAATTCTTTTAATGAATTATTAGCAAGTATTAATGAAGAGCCGATTTCTCAACCAACAACTCTTCAAAAAATCATAGCTCGTAGCACGATAACAAAGGAAAAAATGCTTTCTTTAGCACCAAGTTTGGCTAATTTAAATGATTTTGTTTTAGATGAAATTTTACTTGATGCAAAATATTATCATTATGTAAAATTGCAAGATGAAAGTATTCAAAATCAAGCGAATTTGATTAAGATTAAAATTCCAAATGATTTTACTTATCGTGGAATTAGTGGGCTTAGCAATGAAGTTGTAGAAAAACTTGAAAAAAATAAGCCTGATAATTTGTTTGATGCAAGTAGAATTAGTGGAATTACCCCAGCTGCAATTGATATTCTTCAAATTTATATTAAATTAAAGGCTAAGAATTGATTAGACATTTAAGTAAGTTTAAGAAATTTTATTCTTTTATAGTTTTATCAATTTTAATGATTGTTTTTTCATTTTTTATAACTATAAAAGAAGTAGGTATCATCACAAGGCTAGATAATTTAACTCACGATATGTTTTTTAGAATTAATGCTTATTTTAATCATAATATTAAAGGTGATAGTAGAATTGCTATAGTTGATATTGATGAAAAAAGCTTAGCTAGTCTTGGGCAATGGCCTTGGGATAGAGATATTCTTGCTTGTTTGGTGTATAAATTAAATTCTGCTAGTGTGGTAGGATTTGATATTTATTTTGCAGAAAGTGATAAGCGTGGAGAAATTACTAAAAAGATGAATGATACGGAGTTTAATTCTTTAAACATTCCAAAATATCATTTTTGCCAACGCACTCAAGACACTGATAAAGCTTTTGCAATGGCACTTTCAAAGACAAATAGTATTTTAGCCTATGCTATAAACTTAGGCTCTTATATAAACGATACGGAAAAAAAATTAGCCCCATTAAGTAATCAAAGTATAGCTGAAGATAATATTGATTATTCATTGCTTGAACATGGTAAAAATATTACAGCAAGTATAGAAGAATTAAGTGATAATGCTTATGCAAATGGATTTGTTAATTCATATTCACATTTAGATAATGTAATCAGAAATGCCTTTATGATGATTTATTATGATGATGGTGAGTTTAAACAACTCTTACCAAGTCTTAGTCTTGCAATGTATGCAAAATATCTAGGAATTGATGATATTAAAGCAATTGGGGATAATTTTAAAGATATACATTTAGTATTAGGAGATAAGGATAGCTTTGTAGTGAATGCTCACGCATTGCTTGGTTTATATTTTAAAGGAAAATCTCCGCATTATGATTATATTAGCGCTATTGATGTTTTAGATGGGACTATTAGTAAAGAGTTCTTTAAAGATAAAATAGTTTTAATTGGAACTAGCGTTGTAGGGCTTAATGATATTAGAAGCAATCCATTAGATGAAAACCTACCAGGTGTTGAAATCCACGCAAATGCTATAGATAATTTATTAAATGATGAATACCTAACAACCCCAAAATATTCATCTGAAATACTTTTAATTTCTTTACTAATAATAATTGCTCTTAGTGTTTCTTTTATGTATTTTAAAAGCATAATTTTACAAGTTTTATGGCATTTAATACTTTTAGCAACTATTATTTTAGGGCATTATTATTTTATAATTAGCAAGAAGTATTTACTTCATACATTTGAACTTATTTTGGTTTTAGCTATTATGGGAGTAATTGGGATATTAATTAACTTCTTTTTAGAAAGCAGACAAAAAGAATTTATAAAAGCTAAGCTAGAAAAAAAGGTTTCAAAAAGAGTAGCAGAGCAATTGATTAATACAGATAGCAATGTATTTAGCACAAGCAAAAGAGAAATATCAGTATTTTTTAGTGATATTAGAGATTTTACTACGATTAGTGAGAATATGGATGCTTCTGATTTGGTTAATTTCTTAAATAAATATATGACCCCTATGAGTGATATTATTTTTAAATACAATGGAACGGTTGATAAATATATAGGTGATGCTGTTATGGCGTATTTTAATGCTCCAAATGATTTAGAAAATCACGCTGATTGTGCTTTACAAGCTGCAATTGAGCAAATAAAAGCCTTAAATCTTTTAAACGAAGATTGGGGCAAAAAAGGACTTCCTTATATAAATATAGGCATAGGAATTAACACAGGTGAATGTATTGTAGGGGAGATGGGAAGCCTTTCAAGAAGTGATTATACTTGCATAGGAGATGGAGTAAATACCGCAAGTAGGGTAGAAAGCTCTTGTAAAAACTATAAGGCAAATATCTTAATCTCTCATAACACTTTAGCAGCCTTAAAAGACGCTAGTATATATGAATTAGAATTAGTTGATGAATTAAAGCTAAAAGGTAAAGATGAAGCTACTAAATTATATAAATGCAGTGGCTTTAAAGGAGAGAAATTAACTTTATGGCGTGAATAATTAGGAATTTAATTTCTAATTATTCTTTTACATAGTAAGTGCAAGTATTTGCATATACTTTTTTTAATTCATTATGACTTGGAACTAAATCAGCATGTCCAGCGAAAAACATTCCGCCATCATTGAGATTTTTGACAAAATTATCAACCAAGCGGTATTTGTATTCTTCATTAAAATAAATCATCATATTTCTTGAAAGTATCACATCAAATTTACCTAATTCTAAAAATTTCTTATCAAATACATTCACAACTTCAAACTTAGCATTAGAAAAATATTGGCTTTTTATCACATATTCATCATTGTCTTGGTCAAAGTATTTTTTGATTAGATTATCATTTAGATTATATAATGAGCGTTTTGAATATCTTCTAGCTCTTGCTTTTTGAATAATTTCAGCATTTATATCTATTCCTAAGATTGAAAGATTAGTAATCCCTGCTTCATTTGCTAGCATTAGTATTGAATATACTTCTTCTCCACTTGAACTTGGAGCGCATAAAATTCTTCTTTTGCTAGGTTCTGCTCTTAGGATATAAATTAATTCATTAAGTTGTTTTAGTTCTCTATAAAAATAAGTTTCACAAACCGTTATTAAGTCAAATAATTCTTGTCTAATAGGAAGGTTTAAATCCATTTTATTAGTTAATTGAGAAAAAGAACTTAAATTATTATTAGTGCAAAATTTGATTAATTTTGGTCTTATCGTTGTTTTTTTAACTTCTAAATCAATTCCACAAACTTGCCTAATTTTCAATAAAAGCATATCAAACTCATAATTATCATCGTGGAATTTAAACTCTTCTTTTTGTTGATTTTCTATATCTTTTTTATTTGATAAAAAACTAAACATAAAACCTACCTTTGAATGAAATTTACAATTTCTTTTTTTATATCTTCAATGTCAAGTTGTAAAAGATTATTATTTAATTCATAAGCTCTTTTTGGCATTCCATAAACTATGCAAGATTTTTCACTCTCGCCTATACACTTAGCACCTTTTTTGTATAGTTCAAATAAGCCTTTAGCACCATCATCTCCAATTCCTGTTAATAATATTGCTAGTATTTCATAGTCTTTTGTAAGTTTTGAAGCACTATTAAACAATAAATCTACATTAGGACAAAATGGAAAAACTCCATTATTAAAATTAGCCCTTAGATTTGAAAATAACTCCGTATTGTATTGACAAATATATATTTTTTTATCATCTAAAAAACAAGTATTTTCTAATAACGCAACATCGCTTAAACATTCTTTATCAAGTTGATGTGCGTAACTTGGTAAAAAATTTGCTTGCATATGTTGAGCAATAACTATTGTTGTATTTACAAGTTTTAAATCTTGAATTAAATACTTAATCTGACTAGGACCACCTGTGCTAGCACCTATTAAAATTACTTTTCGCATCCATAATTCCTTATATAAAATAACCAATAAAAAGCACCTATTATAAAGCAACTTCCAATTAATATTGTAATATAAAAAGTGCTAATTTTATTATCAAATAACCAACCAGTTAGTAAAGTAATTGCTAATGAAAAGCTCATATAAATCATATCAACATAAGCAATCACTCTGCCATAATATTCTTTATCGCAATTGTTTTGAATTGCTGTATAAGTATAAGACCATATCGTGCTAGTAAAAAATCCAGCAAATATTAAACCTATAAAAGATACCCAGAAATTAAATTGAAGTAAAGCCCAAGTAATAATCCCTAAGCCTTGTAAAATAAAAAAATAGAATAATCTTTTGTGATTTACGACTTTACTTAAAATTAAAGGTCCAACTACTAAAGATAAAGCTCTAATTGCATTACTAAGTCCTATTATTAAACCTGTGCTTAGAATTTCTTTTAGAAAATATACTTTATTTAAATAATCATATCCAGCTAAAAAATTAATCAAAGCATCATAAGCTGTAAATCCTATAAAGGCGTGTAATAATATTAAATGTAATATTTTTTTATTTCCTAGTAAATAAAACAAACCTTCTTTAGCCATTTTTGTGATATTTTTGAAATAAAATTTTTCATTTTTTACTTCTATTTTTATAAAAAATAATAATGTAATTCCAATTAAAAATAAAAAGCAATCGAGCAAAAAGGCATTATAAACCCCAAAATAATGTATAAACATACCAGCAACTGCCATTCCTGTAGTGTATGAAATAGCCCAAACTACTGAAAATAACTCATTTGCTAGCTTTAATCTGTCTTTATCAAAAATATGTGGCAATAAACTCATTTCAGTTTGAAAATATAAACTTGCAACCGCAAGTCTTATAAAAATTAGTAAAAATAGTATAAAAATATAACTAGCGTCTTTTATAAAAATTAGTAAAAATACTGAAAACAATTCAATGATAATTGATAATAATAAAAGTTTTTTAGACTTAAAACTATCAATTATAATTCCACTAATTGGTGCCATTAAAATAGTAGGCAAAAATGCAAATACAGCAGAAAAAGATATAGCCCATTTTTTCATACTTTCGTGATTTATTTCAGAGCCTAAAATATTCCAACTAAACTTGCTAAAATCAAATTCAATTAGCATAGTATAAACACCAATTTGTGAAAACCAAGCCCCAAAATAAGTTATGAATTGAACTAGGATAAGAATTTTAAAAGTCTTACTATATTTTAATAATTCAAGATAATTTTTCAATTTATTTCTCCAGCATAACAACAGCCATTGCAATCCCTGCATCGTGGCTAATACTAAGATGAGCTGATTTTACTCCAAATTTATTAAAAATTTTTTCACTAAATAAAATACTAGGTCTATTTTGATTATTTTTTATAATTTCTATATCCATAAAAGAGCAATCTTTACTAATTCCACAGCCTAAAGCTTTGCTAGCTGCTTCTTTTGCTGCGTAATAACCTGCAATAGAATTTGAATTAGAACTTAGAGTTTTTAATTCGTTTTCGGTAAGGATTTTTTTTAAGAATTTAATTTGAGATTTAGCTAGAATTTTCTCAACTCTAGCAATCTCAACAATATCACAACCAATCATCAAGTAATCACAAAATCAGTAAAATAAATATTTTTGATAAAGCCATCATTTAATACTTCATTAATTTTATTGATAATTTCTTCTTTTAATCTTTCTTTGCCTTTTCCTGTGCTTATTTCTTCTACACTTTTTGAGCTTAGAGTTTCTATTATTTTATCTTTAATAATAGGTATTTTTTTATCAAGTTCTGGTGTTAGTGTTTCTATATTTTGCTCTAATTCAATTTTGCATTTTAAATATTTAGTCCCACTATCACTTACTAAATTCACGGTAAAGCCATCTAATGGATAAATAACACCAACATCAGCTGACATTTCGTTCTTTTTCTTAGCAGGTTTTTTCTCAACTTGCTCGGTTTTTACACTTTCATCAGCCTTTTCTTCATCGCCACTTCCCATTAATAAAAATATAACTAAACCGCCTATGATTAATACAACAAGTAATAAAACGGTTACTAAAATTAAAACCAAACTAGAACCTTTTGATTTTGGTGCTACAACTTCTTCGTTTTCTGCCATTTATTAACCTTTTTTGATAAATATTTTAAAAATTGAGATTTTAGCAAAAATAAATTAAAGAAGGGATAAAATGAAAAAAATACTAGCTATTTTGATAGTAATAATTATAGGCATATTTAGTTTTGCATATTTTAGTAATGATGAAACTAATAATAATTTTAGAATTATTAAACCAAAAAGAATGGATTTATCAATTAATGTTGAAGCAGTAGGCAAGGCTTATTCTCCTTCTTTGGTAAATGTTGCAACTTTAGCAAATGGAGAAATTAAAGAATTTCGTGTAAAGCTAGGAGATAAGCTTAAAAAAGGCGATATTATTGCTATTTTAGATGATGAAAAAGCTAAGAATGATTTGGCTATAGAAAAAAGTAAATTAATTAGTTTAAATGATGAAGAAGAAGCAGCTAGAGTATATTTAAACGAATTATATGTAAAACTTCAAACTCAAGAAAAGTTATTAAGTAAGGGTGCTAGCTCTAAAGAAAATTATTTAAACGCAAAAACTAATTATTACAACGCAAAAGCAAAACTTAGCTCAATAAAAGCTCAAATAATTCAAACAAATGCAAATATTTCTACTATGCAAGAAAGTTTAGATGAAACAATAGTAAAAGCTCCTATTGATGGTAGTGTAATAGGTGTTTATGCTAGTTTAGGTCAGACAATTAACTCAAAGCAAAGCTCACCAACACTAATTAAATTAGCTAATTTAGATGAGATGGAAGTTAGAATGCAAATAGCACAAAATGATGTTAGCTTATTAAAAGTAGGGCAAAAAATCACATATACTCCATTAAGTGATGGGGCTAGCACTAAAGAAGCTAGCATAAATAGTATTGATAGTGCTGATGTTAGTGTTATTGATAACGCTACTTCAAGTGGGGCTGTTTATTATTATGCTAGATATTTTGTAAATAATAACCCTGAATTAAAAATAGGAATAGATGTTCAAAATACCATAGAAATTGATAAGGTAGTAAATGCTTTAACTTTACCTATTAATTATATTAATAAAGACAATAAAGGCTATTTTGTAAATATTAAAGATAATAGCGAGATAGGCTATAAAAAAGCATATATAACCTTAGGTAAGAGCGATAATTTTAATATAGAAATTACAAGTGGCTTAAATGATGATGATGAAGTGGTAATAACTAATGATAAAGATAAGCAATCTAAATAAATTTTATGGCTCAACTCAAGTATTAAAAGATATAAATATTGAGATAAAAAAAGGCGAGTTTGTAATATTATTAGGCAAAAGTGGTTCAGGAAAAAGCACCTTGCTTAATATGATAGGCTTAATTGATGAGCCAAGTAGCGGAGAATATATATTTTATGATAAGAATTTGTATTCTTTAAATAGTGAAGAAAAATCAGCCTTTAGAAGAGATAATTTAGGTTTTATATTTCAAAGATACAATTTAATGCCCTTACAAAGTGTATTAGAAAATGTAATAATGGGAGCTTTATATGCTAAGAAAAACAAACAAACTAGTATTCAAAAAGCTAAAAAATTATTAGAAAAATTAGAACTTAGCGAACATACTCATAAAAAAGCAGCACATTTAAGTGGTGGTCAGCAACAGCGTGTAAGTGTGGCAAGAGCACTTATAAATGATGCAAATTTTATATTAGCAGATGAGCCAACAGGAGCGCTTGATAGTGCAAATGGAATAAAGCTTATGCAAATTCTAAAGGAGCTAAATGAAAACGGAGTTGGGGTTATTTTAGTAACTCACGATGAGAGTTTATGTAAATACGCAACTAGAATTATCAAAATGAAAGATGGAGTTATCATTAGTGATGAAAATGTTAAAGAATTTAAAACAAGCAATTTAAATGAAGATAATTTAAATAAAGCTAATTTTAAAGATAGATTTATAGCTAGTTTTAGCTTTTTTTCTCAAAATGTAAAACTTGCATTAAATAATCTAATCACAAATAAATTAAGGTCGTTTCTTACTATGCTAGGGCTTATAATCGCTACTGCTTCAGTAATTTCAACGATAGCTTTAGGAAATGGTGGGAAAGCTGATATTTTAGAAGAGATAAAATCACTTGGGACAAATACAATTATAGTTCATAAAGGCTCAAGATTTGGAGATAGAAATGCAGGTAGGATTAAGGATTTAACATACCAAGATTTAGAGCTTATTAAAAGGCTTGATTTTGTAAAAGAAGTTGGGGTTGAGAGTGGTTTAAGTGGTGCTTATATTACTTATTTAAAAAACGAAGTAGATACTGATGCTACAGGAGTTTTTGCGAATTTTTTACAAATTAGTGCTAAGGAGATGAAAGAAGGTAGATTTTTTACCGAGCAAGAAGAACAAGACGCTAAGAATGTATGTGTAATTAGTGAGAATTTAGCTAAAACTTTATTTAAAATAGAAAGTCCATTAAATAAAATAATATATCTAAAAGGTCAGCCATTAAGAGTAATTGGGGTTCTTAAAAAAGATAAAAATGAGCGAGATGGTTTTGATATTAGAGTTTATGTTCCAAATAGCACAATTAGCAATAAATTTGATGGTAATAAACATATTAGGCGTATTGTTGTATTGCTTAAAGATGATGTAAATAGTGAATTAGCTGATAATAGCATTAAACAGATTTTAGAGATTAAAAAGGGTGCTAATTCAATTTTGACCTTTAATCAAGACGCTATTAAAAAAAGTATAGAAAGCACTACAAATACACTTAGTTTAATGATTTTTGGCATTGCATTTATTGCTATGATTGTTGGCGGAATTGGTGTTATGAATATTATGCTTGTCGTTGTAAAAGAGCGAACGAAAGAAATAGGGGTAAAACTTGCGATCGGAGCAAGTCCATCTTATATTAGCACGGGATTTTTGATTGAATCGGTTGTGCTTTGTAGCGTAGCTGCTAGTATTGGTGTAATGATTGCTTTAATGCTTGTTTATGGTATTAATTTACTTGACGCTCCTATTAAAATGATAGTTGATTTTGATGCTATTATGTTAGGGTTTTTAAGTAGCACTTTAGTTGGCTTATTTTTTGGATATTTTCCTGCTAAACAAGCTAGTAAGCTAATCCCTGCAGTTGCTTTAACTGATGATTGATTAATTTGGAAAAACTTAAATTAATAAAGTTTTTCCTTTTTATTTTATATAAAATCATAAGCAACTAATGAATGTGTAGTTTTAAATAATTTTAGGAATTTACAAAATTTAAGGACTAAATTAATATATTAAAATCCTAATTTAAATTCTAAAATATTTCACACCACTAATTAACCTTATTATAATTTTTTATTTTTTATCTTTTAAAAGAATTTAATTTAGGAATTTAAGATATTTTCAAAGTATTTAACATAAAACACAAGATAAATTTAATAATTATTTTTAAATTTATATTTGATATAATTAATCTTATTTTTTATTAAGGCTAAATATGCAAGTAAATCACAAAAAATATTTAAAAATCATTTTAAAAAAAGTAATAGCTTTTATCTTTACTATAATTTTTCTTATTATAGGAAGTTTTTATGCAATGGTTAGCGAAACTCAAAAAGAAACTTTTGACATACAATATAGTAAAAACCCAGAAGCTTCTGCTAAATTTGTAAATGCGATGGAGTATAGAATTGTTATTGAATTATTGCATACATATTTGAATTATGATAATTTTATAATGATATTTCTTATAAATCAAATGAATGATAAATTTAAAGAAGGTAAAGAGCTTTTACCAAAAGATAGCATAGAAGATATTTTATGGTGGATGATTTTAAATAGAAATATGTTTTTTAAAAGTGATGATTTATCGTATGCTAAGTATGTTGCAAATACTTATAAAGATGAATTTTTTAATGAGATTTATTCAATGATTGAACGCTTACCATATGGGAAAAATTATTTTGATAATATTGAGCTAAATCAAAATCGCTTTGCAACCATGTTAAGGCTTGTTTCAATATATACAGATTTAGATATTGATAGATTTATATATTATTTAAAAGAAGAATCAAATAAACATGATGAAATATATAAGCATTTAGACATGGCTTATAGAAGATATTTTGATTCACAAAAGTCAAAGGAATATTTTTATTATATATATACAAATACAGTGATTATGCTTCATGCTAAAGACATATATTTAAATTTACAAGGTGATGAAAATGGAAAAATGATTGAACCAGCAATAATCCCACAAGATTTATGTTATAAAAAAGATATATTTGAAATATACGATAATTTTCAAAAAATTATTGATTATGTAAAAACTACAAAAAATTATTCTAGTTCTTTATCTGGAACAAGTTTAGAAATATTAGGAGTTTTAGAAAATTCCTGCCCTAATGAAAAAGAATTAAGAAAAAAAATACAAGCAGAGATTGATGAAATTAATGAAAATAAAAAAGGAGTTGTAAATGCTAAATGAAGATTATTAAATTCTAAAATATTTTACACCACTAATTAACATTATTATAATTTTTAGTTTTTATCTTTTAAAAGAATTTAATTTAGGAATTTAAGATATTTTCAAAGTATTTAACATAAAACACAAGATAATTTTAATAATTATTTTTAAATTTGATGAATGTGTATTTGCTATAATAAACCTTATTTTTAAAGGTAAGATATGAATGAGTTTTTAATATATTTAGCATATTTTTTAGATAATTTACACGATTTAGCTGGTGGGATTATTAGTATTTTAATTCCTATAGATTATGTGCCATTCCTTACCTATCCTATGCTTTTTGCCCTTACATTTTTTATAGGATTAAAGCTCTATCCTAGATTTATAACAGCTTTATATATTTTATTTTTTTATTTGGTTTTAAGTGCTAAAAGCAATAATCCTGATTTTGCTCTAAATACATTGATTTTTCAAATAATTTTTCCTTTTATATTGTGTTTTCCTATTATACTAATCTATAAATTTATAATGAAACAAAATCAAAAATTTATTAAAGTTATATTCTATTTTTTCTCATTTTTAATGATTGCCTTTCACGGAATATTATTCATAAGTCATTTTAATTTACAGCAAAGTCCAAAGCACGAAGTAACAGAACTTAAAAAACCAAATACCTTATTATTAAGCACAATTGAAAAGCAAAACTATACGATAGATGGAAAATTTTTTAAAAGCGTAAATTTAATAGTTGATAAAGAAGTGCAATTATATGAAGATTATCATGAAAAAAGTTTTGAAGAAAAAGCTTCAAAATTACCAACTAGACTTAGTAAAGATAAGCTAATAAATTATGATATTTATGGTTATTTTGTGGATTGTAGTTACGCAAAATCATATGTACAGCTTAAACTTCCAGAGCATCCTGATTTTGATAGAATTTCTAATTCTTTTGCTAGGTTATTTGTTGATAATTATTATCTTAAATTAGGTAATTACGATAATAATAGAGGTAGTTGTTCTAATGATGTTTATAAAAATTATTTAAATAAATTAAAAGGAGAATTAAAATGAAAACAAGTTATATTGAATTGTTAAAATATGCAGTTTTATCAGATATAGTTTATGATGATTAAAAAATGATAATAATAAAATATATTTAAATTTATTAAAATCCTAATTCAAATTCCATTAATTTTTTAAAGAATTTGAACTAGGAATAAAGATTTAAAATAAAGCTTCTTCCATTTCGCTAGGCTTATTTAAATTTAGTATTTTTAGCACGCTAGCAGCAATATTTGCTAATGAGCCATCTTTTAAATTACTATCTTTATGATAATTATAAAGCCAGCAACCAACATCATAAGTTGTATGATTGGTTAAAATATTGCCATTTAAATCTTTCATATCTTCGCAGTTTCCATGATCTGAAGTTAAGAGCATAGCATAATTATTTTCTTTACAAGCTTTAATGATTTTGCCTAAGCATTCATCAACGCACTCAACTGCTTTAATACAAGCTTCATAATTTCCTGTATGACCTACCATATCGCCATTTGCAAAATTAACTACGATAAAATCAAAACCATCATTCATAGCCTTAATTACTTCATCACACACTAAATAAGCACTCATTTGCGGTAATTCATCATAGCTTTTT
>NZ_JAHCZC010000293.1:0-391 GCF_018501135.1 Campylobacter sp. 2018MI13
CTTACGGAGACATCGGTAATGTTTTGGTGCTTGAGTATTATGCAAAACAAATGGGCATCGAGTTTACCAGCGAAATCGTCTCGATTGAACAGGACTTCGATGAAAAAAAATTTGATCTTGCCTTTTTCGGCGGCGGTCAGGATTTTGAGCAGACAATCGTTTCAAAAGACATTCAGCGCATGAAGGAATCTTTGACGACATTCATTGAAGACGATGGACCGATGCTTGCCATCTGCGGTGGCTATCAGCTTCTTTGTCAATTCTAGATCCGTGCTCACGGTGAAAGAATCGAAGGTATTCATGCCTTTAGCCATCATACTAAAAGACAGATCAACCATCGTTTCATCGGTGACATTACGATTAAAAACAAAGAAACCGGCGAAACATACCA
>NZ_JAHCZC010000294.1:0-390 GCF_018501135.1 Campylobacter sp. 2018MI13
TTATGATCGCGTCACACTACAAAATGTCAACCCGTTCTTTAGGTTTCTGTCGATGCCCTATCATCCCCATGCAGATGTTTATGTTCATCCGTTGCGGCACAATGTCCGCCCCCTATACAACTCTCACGCTCCCGAGTCACCTCTGCTACTCCAGGTTCTATGCGTTCCTCACTTTTTGCAATATCGGTTTCTTTTTCATTATGTACCCAACTTTCACCACGCTAACACATATCCTGAGACCCCTCGCCGGTACGGGCGCTCAGAGCCGTGAAATGGCGAAAGGCAGTCTTAGGCCTACACACGACAACACCATCACGCTGTCCTTTGGTTAAGCGCTAACCCCCAACCTCTCCCCCCCCTTCCCGCCCCCTCCCCCCCCCCCCCCCCCCC
>NZ_JAHCZC010000295.1:0-388 GCF_018501135.1 Campylobacter sp. 2018MI13
TACTTAGTTGGGGCTGTTTTTCCGTGCACGGTTCCACTGTAGACGGTGATACCGTGCACGGTTCTACAGTGAACGGTTTTTCCGGTCGCGGTAAAGTGTGTTGCGGTTGCTCGTATACATCGTAGTTATATCCGATATGTCCACTTGAGTCTCTGGTCATGGTTCGAACTAAATAGCCGTTTTTCTCAAGTTCCTTAAGTGCTCCTTGTATGATGTTCTTGCTTTCCCGGCAGATAGCAACCAACCCAGAAACTGAGTAATCCCAGTCATCAGGCAACGACAGCATCTTAGATAAGAGCCCTATCGCTCTAAGTGACAAGTTCCTGTCCCTTAGATGATGATTGCTCATAACCGTATAGTTCCTGTTCTTGTTAACTCTGAAATATGC
>NZ_JAHCZC010000296.1:0-388 GCF_018501135.1 Campylobacter sp. 2018MI13
CTGGTGGCGATGTCTCCCAAGGATCCGTTCCCTTGGACTTCAAAGTGAGCAATGGCAGCAAGTTTGAAAAGCTGGCCCAAGGTCACGTTCAGACCGTAGTATTGACAAAGAGCTTTGACGGTTGCAACGGTGACTGCCGCAGATGATCCGAGGCCGTATTTTTTGCCGCTCGGGCTGTCAAGTTCGCTGTCGATCTTCAGATCGTAGCAGCGCATTTTTTTGCCGAGTTCCTGGGCATACTGTTCAGTGATTCTGATGCCTGACAGGATATATTCAAAAGGATTATCGCGATTGTCGATCATCATGTGCTCGCCGCGTCTTTTCCAAACAACGGTCGAATTTTCGTATTGTTTTGAAATGATCGTGCCAAAATCCTTGCTGTCTTCGA
>NZ_JAHCZC010000297.1:0-388 GCF_018501135.1 Campylobacter sp. 2018MI13
TTCGCAATGGCAATCAGTGGATTGTTAATTTCCTAAAAACTGCTGATGTGGAGCAAATCGTGATTGATGGAGCTAGCCGTCAGACCATTTTAGCCGACGAACTCAAGGACTATCCCGTCAAAAACGTGGTACTGCCGACCGTCAAGGAAATCATCATGGCCAATTCGATGTGGGAACAGGCGATTTATCAGAAAACGTTGTGCCACGCGGGGCAGGCGTCGCTTAGAAAGGTTGCGACAAACTGTGACAAGCGTAATATCGGCTCAAGCGGCGGTTTTGGGTATCAATCGCAAATTGTCGATATTGGTATTAGTTTGATTGGTGGTGCTCTGTGCGCGCACTGGTGCTTGTTTCTTATTCACATCTTAGGCGTGCGCCGGTTAAGCAG
>NZ_JAHCZC010000298.1:0-388 GCF_018501135.1 Campylobacter sp. 2018MI13
CGTTTAGCGATGTCGATTTCGCCTTCCCGGGTCAACAGTTCAACAGTGCCCATTTCACGCATATACATGCGTACCGGGTCAGTCGTACGACCGATTTCAGACTCAACACTGGACAGAACTTGTGCAGCAGCTTCTTCCGCATCTTCATCGGTGCTGGTGGTATTTTCAGCCAGCAGCAGATCATCGGCATCAGGCGCTTCTTCCATTACCTGAATACCCATGTCGTTGATCATTTGGATGATATCTTCAATTTGATCTGAATCGACGATATCTTCCGGCAGATGGTCATTGACCTCAGCATAGGTCAGATAGCCTTGCTCCTTACCACGGGTGACAAGAAGTTTCAGCTGTGACTGCGGGTTTTGCTCCATAAGACGGTATCCACACT
>NZ_JAHCZC010000299.1:0-388 GCF_018501135.1 Campylobacter sp. 2018MI13
GTGGGGGGCGGGGGAGGGGAGGGGGGGAGGAGGGGGGGGGGGGGGGGGGGGAGGGGGGGGGGGGGGGGGGGGAGGGGGGGGGGGGGGGGGGGGGGGGTGGGGGGGGGGGGGGGGGGGGGGGAGGGGGGGGGGGGGGGGGGGGAGGGGGGGGGGGGGGGGGGGGGGGGGGGGGGTGGGGGGGGGGGGGGGGGGGGGGGGGGGGGGGTGGGGGGGGGGGGGGGGGGGGGGGGGGGGGGGGGGGGGGGGGGGGGGGTGGGGGGGGGGGGGGGGGGGGGGGGGGGGGGGGGGGGGGGGGGGGTGGGGGGGGGGGGGGGGGGGGGGGGGGGGGGGGGTGGGGGGGGGGGGGGGGGGGGGGGGGGGGGGGGGGGGGGGGGGGGGGGGGGGGGGG
>NZ_JAHCZC010000300.1:0-386 GCF_018501135.1 Campylobacter sp. 2018MI13
GGGGGGGCGGTTCGTGGGCGGCGTGAGATGTGTATGAGTGACAGGGGTAGGGGAGGCGGGAGCGGGGTGAGTTTGGGGGTGTAGTGGGGTAGCGGGGGTAGCGGGGGGGGCGGGGGGGGGGGCGGGGGGGGGGGGGGGGGGGGTGGTGGGGGGGGTGGGGGGGGGGGGGGGGGGGGCGGGGGGGGGGGGGGGGGGGGGGGGTGGGGGGGGGGGGGGGGGGGGGGGGGGGGGGGGGGTTGGGGCGCTTCTCGGCGGTTCGGCAAATGGGGCACCTTCTAAAGATTCAGATGATGAACATGTTATTTTCGATTTTATCAGTGAAACTTTCGAATATCACAAGGGACGGATTATTTTTGCGTGCGCTGCATTAACTATTTTGCGCGTGC
>NZ_JAHCZC010000301.1:0-385 GCF_018501135.1 Campylobacter sp. 2018MI13
TGGATACCTATGAGGTGTTTATAAAGCTGCATGAATCGTCGTCACGCTATCGTGCCGTGATGATGTGCGGGATGAATTGACGAGCTATGCTGCATGGCAGATATCTTTGACAACTGCTGCGGAAGGCGTCAGGTGGCATCATGCAAAAGTGTACCCCGTACCCCCGCATAATGAGGAGGGCCATGACGCACGCCGACAATAGCCTGCCAGAACTTCATCCAGCTGACGGGCCGTGGAGCATCTATCTCCACGTTCCCTTCTGTGCGTCGCGGTGCGGGTACTGCGACTTCAACACCTACGTGCTGTCAGCGATGGGAGATGACGCGGTCGCGGGGTATCTCGACGCCGCCCACCGGGAACTCGAGCTGGCTGCCGACGCGCTGGG
>NZ_JAHCZC010000032.1:0-19081 GCF_018501135.1 Campylobacter sp. 2018MI13
ATATTATATAAATATGGCTAGAGCTTGGTATTTTACAGAACTTTTAAGTAATAATTTTGATGAAACTTTTAATTTTTTAAAAATTAAAAAATTAGATAATGAAACTTTATCAATGATGTTTCAAAAGATAAGTTATAGTGCAAAAATATCAGCAGAGAATAAGATTTTATTAAAAGATTTAAGAAAGTAATATGTTTTAAATAAGTAAAAATTAAATATGATTTCTACTTATTTAAAATTCTTTAACTTAGCTACTAAAATATCACAAAATTCATCAAAACTAGCTCTATAATCTTTTAAATCCCCTAATTGCTTACCCCACATACATTCAGGATAAAATCCATCATCACTAAATCTAGCCATTATATGCCAATGGGCTTTAGGCAAGTAGTTAGCAAATGAAGCGTGATTAATCTTAGTTGGCTTATAAAAATTAATCATTTCTTTTTCTATAAGCATAGCAATTTTAAAAATTTTTAGGCTTGTTTCTTCATCATTACTAAGTTCTTTGTATTCGTCTTTTGCATGGATTTCTAGCCACGGGATAGAACTCTCGTGGCGTTTAATATAGCAAAAACTATTTTCATAAATCATACTTCAAAATCCCAAAAGAAACTAATCCATTCTTTAGCTTCTTTTACACAAAATTCAGGTTTTATAATAGCACTTGGCTTATAAAAAATAACAGCAAGTTTAACTTCTAAATGTGGGTAAATTTCTAAGATTTTTTTACGAATTGCATCAAGACTTTCACCACTATCTACGATATCATCAATGATTAAAACTTTTTTAGCTTTACTTAAATCAGGAATATTAGTAATTTCAATAGTATCTAATTTTTTTTGCCCGTCATAATGAATACTATTTAATACAAAAGCATTTCTGCTTTTAAGCGCAGTTGATAATGCGTGAGTAAGTGTAAGACCACCACGAGCAACACCTACAAAAGCGTCTGGGTTGAACTCATCTTGAATGCGTTTTGCAAACGGCTCAAAGTCATTTTTAAATTCATCGTAAGTATATTTATACATAGTTTTACCTTTTAATTAAATTTCATAAATTGTAGCAAGAACACTGCCATACAAATAATAGAGATAACGATTATACCACTACTTAGCTTATTAAATTCTTTTCTTAATAATCTAACTAATACATAAGAAATAAATCCAAAAGCAATACCTGTAGTAATTGAGTAAGTAAATGGCATCATAATTACTGTAAAAAACGTAGCAACACTATTTGCAGGGTCTTTAAAATCAATATTGCTAACTTCCATAAACATTAAAATTCCAACCATTATCAAGATAGGATAAATAGCATTAACAGGAATTGCTTGGAAAAATGGTAAAAAGAATATGCAAAGACAAAACATTCCCGCTAAAAATATATTGCTAAGTCCTGTTCTAGCACCACTTTCTATACCAGCACTACTTTCTACAAATGCAGTTGCGGTTGATGTGCCAATAACTGCTCCGATACAAGTTCCTGCCGCATCAGCTATCATAGTTTTACCTAATTTTTTATCTCCACTATCATCAAGAGTTCCGTCTGATTTTGTCTTATTTTTAAATATTCCGCCCCTAATTCCAGCACCAGTAATCGTGCCTATACTATCAAATAATTGAGTTACAAAAAGTGTCATTACTGCAGGTAATACCGATAAACTTAAAGCACTCATAATATCAAGTTTTGCAAAAATACTCATAAGCCCATCTTTTTCACTAAAATTTGGAATTGCCACAAATTCACTTGGTAATTTTGCTCCACCTATTCCAAAAGTCCAAGCGATAATACTACCTATTAAAACCGCTAAAATAAAACCTGCTTTAATCTTCCAAGCCCAAAAACAAACAATTAAAAATAATACAAATAAACAAAATAACACATTCGGGTCTGCAAAATTACCTATTTTTAAAAGAGTTACAGGATCAGCCGTAACAATATGAGCCTGATTCATCCCCATAAACGCTAGAAAGCACCCAATACCAGCACTTATAGCACGGCGAAAATCTTCAGGAATACTTTTTAAAATAAAAATACGAAAATTTGTAAAAGAAAGAACTAAAAATATAAAACCACTTATAAAAACAGCACCTAAAGCAGTTTCAACAGGAATTCCTTGACCTTTGCACATTGAAAATGTAAAAAATACATTAAGCCCCATACCTGTACTCATTGCTATTGGAGAATTTGCAAAAAGTCCTGTAAATGCAGTTGCTATTATAGTTACTAAAGCAGTTGCTAGCATTAAAGCTTCTACACTAAGCCCTGTATTGCTTACTATAAAAGCATTAGTTGGAATAATATAAAGCATTGATAAAAATGTTGCTAAAGCACCATTAAACTCATTTTTAACACTTGTATTGTTTTCTTTTAACTTAAAAAAGTCCATTTTTTTCCCTTATAAAAAAATATTTAGCGTAAAGCACCTAAGATTAAACACAATAAGATTAAAAATTCTAGCTCATAGCAGTATCCTTTTGTTTGTAGTAAGAAATTATTAGATTAAAATGTTTGAAAGTATATTTTTTGCAATCATATATTAATTGCATAATGAGTTTGAATGATGTTTTTAAAATGGAGCTAAAAACATATAAAGAATTCAATCAATATTCCTTAATCTCATTGTATAAACTATCTCTTTCTATTGGAATTAAATTTGATGTTTTGATATTGTCTATGAAGTCTTGTAGCGTAATGCCATTCGCACTTTTTGCACCACCTGCACTTTGGATATTTTCTTTTTCTATTGTTCCATCAAGGTCATTTGCTCCGTATTCTTGAGCCACCATTGCAAGGTTTAATCCTAAAGTCGCCCAATAAGCTTTAATATGAGAAATATTGTCTAAAACAAGCCTTGCTATTGCAATAGTTTTTAGAATTTCTATACTTCCAAGCGGTTTTAAATCCTTTAAAAACGAATTGTCTTTTTGCCATACTAACGGAATAAAAGCATTAAAACCTTTGCTAATATCTTGTTGTTTTCTTAGTCTTAGCATATGGTCAATTCTGTTCTCACGACTTTCAATGTGTCCAAAAAGCATAGTTGCATTACTTTGTTTTCCTTTTTGATGCCATAGCCCATGAATCTTAAGCCAATTATCAGAACTAACTTTGCTAGCACAAAGCTCATTTCTAACTTTTTCATCAAAAATTTCAGCACCGCCACCCGGCATAGAATCAACTCCATATTCAAGCATTTTGTCAATTACTGCAGAATAATCTCCATCAAAAAAACTCTTTGCAATAAAATTAATTTCAGCAGCTGTCATTGCTTTAATATGTAAATGTGGGTATTTATCTTTAATTTTTCTAAAAATCTCAAAATACCATTCCCAACCACCTTTTTTATTATGAGCTGAAACAATGTGTATTTCTTTTGTCCCACGAGTAACGGTATCATCAACTATTTTTAAGATTTCTTCGTGTGTTAGATGATATGGATTTGGATTGTGCCTATGAGCTGAAAATGCACAAAAAGCACAAGTATCAACGCACATATTTGTAGGATTTATGTGACGATTACAATTAAAATAAACTTTTTTTCCGTGAAGTTTTAATCTCTTTTTATTAGCGTAAAATCCTAAGACTTGCAAATCTAAATCGTATAACTTATAACAATCTTCTTCGCTTAATCTTTTGCCTTCATCTAACGCTTCTAAAATATCCATTTACCATCCTTAAAAAAGAAAAGTGATTATATTTATCTTTGTTTAACAACTTACTATAAATTAGCGTAATTTTTATTATTAAAGGATTAAAAATGTGCGGAATTGTTGGGTATTTAGGACAATTAGAAAAAAAAGAAATTATACTAAACGGCTTAAAAGAGCTTGAATATCGTGGATATGATAGTGCAGGTATGGCTGTGTTAGAAAATAATGAATTAAGCTTTTTTAAAAAGGCGGGAAAATTAGAGAACCTAGCAAATTTTATGAAAAATCTAAACTTTAATGATGAAGGTGTAGCCATAGGTCATACTCGTTGGGCAACTCACGGAAAACCTGATGATACAAATTCTCATCCACATTACGGCGAATATTCTTGCGTAATACATAATGGAATTATAGAAAATTATAAAGAAATAAAAGAAGAACTAAAAACCACACATTTTAATTCGCAAACAGATACAGAAGTAATTGTTCATTTATTTGAAAAATACGCAAATACTTTAAGCCCTGAAAAAGCTTTTAGTGAAGTTATTAAAAAAATTGATGGAGCTTATGCAATATTATTAATCACAAAAAAAGCTCCGAATACTATATTTTTTGCTAAGAAAAACGCACCACTAATAATAGGAAAAGGCTCAAATAATAGTGAGTTTTATATGGCATCTTGTGATGCTCCATTGGTTGGAATTTGCAAACAAGTTGCTTATTTAAACGATGGAGATTTTGGCTTTTTAGATAAAAATGGAATTCATTTATTAAATGGTGTTGTTGAGTTTAAAGAATTAAATTGTGATAAAGAAAGTGCTTTAAAAGATGGGTTTGATACTTTTATGGAAAAAGAAATCTACGAGCAAAGCCAAATCGTTCAAAATATATTAATAGGAAGAATTATTAATGATAAAGTATGTTTTGATGAGCTAAAGAATTTAAATCAAGACTTTAGTAAAATCATAATTTGTGCTTGTGGCACTAGCTATCACGCAGCATTAGCATCTAGCTATATTTATGAAAGAAGTGCTAATATTGAATGCCGTGTAGAAATAGCAAGTGAGTTTAGATATAAAAATGGCTTTTTAGATAAAAATGCTTTATTCGTTTGTATATCTCAAAGCGGCGAGACAGCTGATACTCTTGAAGCTTTAAAAATAGCAAAAAATGCTGGGCTTAAAACTTTAGCATTATGCAATGTTGATAATTCAAGCATAGCAAGAGAAGCTGATTATTGTATTTTAATTCGTGCAGGGATTGAAAAAAGTGTAGCAAGCACTAAAGCATTTTGCGCTCAAATGCTAAATCTATGGCTACTAGCATTGTATTTAAATAAAAATCCTAATTTAGATATTAAAAAAGAATTACTTGCTATTAAGGATTTATCTAATGTATTAAAAGTAAATAAAAATACTCACGATAAACTAAAACGCTTAAGCAAGCGATACTTACACGGACACGGATTTTTCTTTATAGGTAGAGATTTATTTTATCCACTTGCACTTGAAGCAGCATTAAAATTAAAAGAAATAAGCTATATGCACGCAGAAGGCTACGCAGCAGGAGAGATGAAACATGGTCCTATTGCACTTGCCGATAGCGAATTATTTACAATTGCATTTATGCCAAAAAATATTTTATATGATAAAACTCGCTCAAATGTCTTAGAATTAAGTGCAAGAGATGCAAATATTTTAGCAATTTCTCCTATTGAGTTTAGCGAAGCTGATGATTTTATAAAAACAAGCGAACAAGAACATTATCTAAGCGAGTTTTTTGAAATGATGGTAATTATGCAATTATTTGCACTAGAAATCACAAATCGTGTTGGTGCAAATGTAGATATGCCAAGAAATCTAGCAAAAAGCGTAACGGTTGAATAAAGAATTTAAATTAGGATAATTTCCTAATTTAAATTCCATAATTTTTATTCATTTATAGCATTTAAGTGTTGCTCTATTTCATCAAGGCTATTTGTATGAAAATTTCTTAATTTTATATTTGAATAAAATAAGCCATTGGTTTTGATTTTTAAAATTCTCTTTTTTCTTTTATAGCTTTTAATATCGCTTAGTTTTATGTATTTTGTAAAAAATATAAATCTAACTCCAATTTTATCTTTATACAAAATCACTTTAATTATAGGCATATCATAAATATAAATCACAAGCAAAATTGAGAAAAATATGCTTAAATAAACAAAGCCTGCTTTAAAAGCTCCTTGTGTTATTGCAATAATCAAATAAATAAATACAAAATACAAAACACTGCTAAAATCTAATTTAGATTTAATTATTTTCGCATCCATAAATTACTCATTAATTGATAAAATCTCGGCTCTTCCATTTACAATAGCTACGCAGTGTTCATAATGAGCAGTGTTTAATCCATCTGCTGAAGCAGTTTCCCACATACCTTTTAGATTTTTAGGTCTTCCATCTTTTTGGCAAATCATAGGCTCTATACAAAATACCATTCCATTTTTAATCTTTGGACCATTTTTAATACTATCATTTGGGTGTAGATAGTTTGGTATTTCAGGCTCTGCGTGTGGTTTTCTACCAATGCCGTGTCCGCAAAATCCTTCTAGTGGAACAAAACCACGAGAGCGAATAAAGTCTTCTAAAATCTTGCTAAGCTCTTTAAATCTCATACCATCTTTAATATTACTTATTGCATTTAGCAAACAATCCTTGCTACAAGCAATTAATTCTTCATCTTTTTTAGAGATTTTGCCAACACCATAAGTCCTAGCAGCGTCTCCATAATATCCATCTATGAAAGTTCCAACATCGCAACTTACAATATCGCCTTCTTTTAAAACTCTATCATCAGGAATTCCATGAATGCAAGTTTCATTAAGACTAACACAAATTGCACCCGGAAAACCATAAAGCCCTTTAAAAGCTGGTTTTGCACCAAGACTTAAGATATAATCTTCTGCAGCTTTATCTAATTCTTTTAAAGAAATTCCTGGTTTTATTAAAGTTTCAAGATAATCTAGCGTTTTTGCAACCATTTTATTAGCTACTCTTAATTTTTCTATTTCTGCTGGTTTTTTAATTTCTATCATATTCATCCTTTCTTACTTTATATCCCAAAAATACAAGCACTAAGGCTATTATAAATTGAGAGATATTATCTTTATTAAAACCCACATAGTCTAACATTGAAGCATTAATTATAATTATACCAATGGCTGAATAAAGAAATATTTTAGTTAAAAGCCCAGTATTAGCCATTCTTGTGCAAGGACATTTTCTACTAAGTCTTTCTATTTTTTCATTTTTTGGTGATGCTTTTTGAAAAAACCAAGCCATCAAACCAAAAAATACTAAAATTAATTCTATTATTAACATTGCTTAATGTATCTTATCCAAGAATCAAAATGTGGTTTTTCTAAACTAACTTTTGTTTGATTTCCATGACCTGGTAGTAAATAAAAATCATCTTTTAAATTCTTTGCTTTTTCAAGACTATTTACCATATCATCAGCATTTGAGAACTCAAAATCCCATCTGCCTATACTTCTTTCAAATAAAAAATCCCCACTAAAATAAACATCATCAAATTCAATCATAGAACAACCTGGAGTATGACCTGCAAAATGATGAAAAGTAAATTTTAAACCATTAAACACTAATTCTTCTTTGTCTTCAACAGCTATTGCTATATCATCGCTTGGCAAAAAACCATAAAAAGGATTTTTTAACATAAATATATCATCTTTTGGGGTGTATAAAGGAGCGTTAAATTCTTGTGCTACTAATTTATTGTCCCATATGTGGTCGTGGTGTCCGTGAGTGTTTAAAATTGCTAGAACTTTGCTTGAGTTTTCTTTAATAAAACTTAAAGCACCTTTGCCTGGGTCTATTACAATATCTCCTAATTCGTGCTTTACAATATAACAATTTGTAGCGTAATCTCCACAAGGTCTTACTAAAATCTCATACATTTTTAATCCTTTCATAAAAATCTTTTAATATCTTAGTATCTTTACTAGCTCTAAAATCAATTATAATTTCTGATTTAAAATCTTTATTAAAAAATTCATCTTGCATAGTTTGTGCTAAAATTTTTGCTGGATCAATCAATGTGGCTTTAGGAAAATAAGTTTTAAATTCTTGCTCTAAAAATGGATAATGAGTACAAGCATAAAGAATATAATCATAATTATTTTTATTAAAATAATTTGCAAAATCTTCACTCGCTTTAGAATAATCCATACTCTCAACAATAGGAACAAAAGAAATAGGACTTATAAAGTCAGCTTTTATATTATATTTTTTACAAGAATTTTGATAAAGCCCTGAGCTAAGAGTTGCTTTTGTAGCTACTACTAAAGAATTTTGATTATTAGCAATTTGGCTAAGCCCTAAAATACCATAATCACTTATAGGAAGAACTTTAATAGCTACATTTAGCTCGCTTAAAATTGAGCTAACTGTGTTACAAGCTAAAATAATCAAATCTACATTTAAATTTGTTAGATAATTAATTGCATTTTGACCGATTTTTAAAATTTCTTCTTTGCTTTTAGTTCCAAATGGGACATTTTTATTATCAGCATAATAAATTATTTCTTTTGCTACACGGCTTTTTACTAATAATTTTAAAGTTCCAAGCCCACCTACACCACTATCAAAAATTGCTATTTTATTTAGCATTTATATACCTTCTTGCATCTAAATATCTTGTATTCCAATATCTTACATTAAGGCTTTGAATTCTTGTTCCACCTTTTGAAGATAAATGTATAAAATTGTTATTTTCAAGATAAATTCCAACATGTAAGCCAAAAGGTCCATCTGTTCTAAAGAACACTAAATCTCCTGCTTTAAGCTTAGATTTTGAAACTTTTTTACCACCTAATCTTTGTTCTTTTGTGCTTCTACTTAGATTAAATCCATATACTTGTTTATAAATCTCTTGAGTAAAAAAAGAACAATCCGCACCTTTGTTTTTATTAGTGCCGCCAAGTCTATAAGGAGTGTATCTCCACTCACTTGAAGAATTTAAAATACGCTCTACAATTTTATTTGTTTGTTGTACTTTTTCTATATCCAATTTAGTATCAAAAATAGCATTAGGAGTAAACATTTGTGCTGGATAATTAGAATAAACATCATCAATTAACACTACACCATTGATTTTATTTTGATAGTTTTCATAGTTATTGTTGGCTATATTTTGTGAACAAGCCACAAAAAATATAGCCAAAATAATCGGCAAAAATATTTGCCTATTTATAATCATAAGCCTACTGCACTTAAGGTTTGATATTTATTCACATACATTTGAGCTTCAATTTTTCTCATTGTATCAAGTGCTACTTGAACAACAATTAAAACTGATGTTCCACCAAAATAAAATGGAACTCCCATAAATTTAGCTAAAAGCCAAGGAAGCGTAGCGATAATTGCTAAATATATTGAGCCACTTAATGTCAAGCGACTTGCAATTTCATTTAAATATAAAGCTGTTCCTTCTCCTGGACGAATACCTGGAATAAAACCACCTTGTTTTTTTAGGTTTTCTGAAATATCTTTTGCATTAAATGCAATTGATGCGTAAAAATATGCAAAAAAGATTACAAAAAAGAATGTAAAAATATGAAATACATAACCATTTGGATTGAAAATATCATTAATTTTCATAATGTATTCATTTGTACTTGATTGTAAAACAGTAGCAGGAAATGTCAAAATTGCACTAGCAAAAATTGGAGGAATTACACCACTTAAATTTAATTTAATAGGAATATAGTTCATAATTCTTTTATTTTGATTTTGCATTAAAACTTTTCTACTATAAGAAATTGGAATTCTTCTTTCTCCCAATTCTACATAAATAATAGCACCAATAGCTGCAATAATAACTAAGGCAATACCAATTACTACTAAGAAATTTAATTCACCAGTATTTACAAGGTTAATTGTGCTAGAAATCGCACTAGGAATTCCCGAAACGATACCAGCAAAAATAATTAATGAAATACCATTGCCAATACCTCTTTGAGTAATTTGCTCGCCTAACCACATAAGCAACATAGTTCCAGCTAACATACTAGCAGCGCTTAAAGCTATAAATGTATTAAAATCAATCATAATAGCAGCTTCACCTGTTCTTGAGTGTAAGCTTTGAAGCCCTACTGAAACTCCAACACTTTGAATTAAAGTAATTACAATAGTTGCTACACGAATAATTTGCATATATTTAACCATTCCATCGCGTTCTTTTTTCATACGACCGATATTTGGAAATGTTGCTGCAAGTAATTCCATAATAATTGATGAAGTAATATAAGGCATTATACCTAAAGATATGATTGATAAACGCTCAGCAGCTTTTCCACTAAACATATTAAACATACCTAAAGCATTATTTGTGTTTGATTCAAAAAATTCTTTAATTACATCTACATTTACGCCAGGAACTGGCACGTAAGCCAGTATCCTGTAAGCAAATAAAAGCGCCAATGTTATAAAAATTTTATTGGCAAGATTTTTATTCATTATTTACTTCCGCTAGTTTTAATGTTTTCGTCTTTGATTTTTGCTACTAATGAACTAGCACTTGCGCCAATTAATTTTATTTTCTTAACGCTTGAAGAAAATTTATGAACACTTTTTAAGCTTTCAAAAGTAATTTCTTTTAATTCTTTAATAGCTGTAACTTTTTCAACATTAATTACATAAGGTTTTTCAAACTTAGAAGTAAAACCAACTTTAGGTAATCTTCTTTGAAGTGGTTGCTGACCACCTTCAAAACCTCTTTTTTCATTATAACCTTTTCTAGCTGTTTGACCTTTGCCACCTTTTGTAGCAGTTTTTCCCCAGCCAGAACCTTGACCACGGCCTATTCTTTTTGTTTTATGAGTAGAGCCTGCTGCTTTTTGTAAATTTTCAAGTCCCATTTTTTATCCTTTCAACATACTTAAAGCTTTGATTGTAGCTCTTACAACGTTGCCTGGATTTGATGAACCAAGTGATTTTGTAAGAATATCTTTAATACCTGCAAGTTCAATAATTGGACGGCTTGAACCACCTGCGATAACTCCAGTACCTTCGCTAGCAGGTTTTAATAAAATACGGCTTGCATTGTATTTTACTTCAATATCGTGTGGGATTGTTTGGCCACGAAGTTTAACTGAAATGATATTTTTAAACGCATCATCTACTGCTTTTTTAATAGCATCAGGAACTTCTTTAGCTTTACCATAACCAACACCTACAAGGCCATTTTTATTACCTACAATTACAAGTGCTGTAAATCTAAAGCGGCGACCACCTTTAACAACCTTTGTAACTCTACCGATAT
Organism: Campylobacter sp. 2018MI13; assembly: GCF_018501135.1. Classification (NCBI taxonomy): domain Bacteria; kingdom Pseudomonadati; phylum Campylobacterota; class Epsilonproteobacteria; order Campylobacterales; family Campylobacteraceae; genus Campylobacter; species Campylobacter sp. 2018MI13. The sequence continues at coordinate 10,980 of NZ_JAHCZC010000032.1, forward strand.
CAACAATTACTTCTTCAAATTCTTCTCTATTATATTTTTCCATAATTTATCCTTATAGTTTGATACCGTTTTCTCTTAAAGCATCAGCAAAAGCTGCTACAACACCATGGTATAAATAACCATTTCTATCAAAAACTGCTTCTTCAATTTTTGCTGCTTTTAAGCTTTTTGCAAATTCAGCTGCTAATTTCTTAGCACCTTCAATATTTGCTTTAATGCCTAATTTTTTACCATTTACGCTAGCTATTGTGTGAGCTTTTACATCATCAATTGCTTGAACATAAAGCGTTCTATTTGATTTAAAAATAGATACTCTTGGTAAAGTTGCACAACCGCTAATTTTTGCACGAATTCTCTTTTTTCTCTTAATTCTAAGAGATAATTTTCTTTTTAAGATATTTGCTCTCATTATTTATCCCTTACTTCTTAGATGTTTTACCAGCTTTGCGAATAATACGCTCATCTGAATACTTAATACCTTTACCTTTATATGGCTCAGGTGGTCTAAATTCACGAATTTTAGCTGCAACTTGACCTACTACTTGCTTATCAGCACCTGTAATTACGATAGTATTTTTCTCAACTGCTATTTCAATGCCTTCTGGAGCATCAAAAATTACTGGATGTGAGTAACCTAAAGCCATTTCTAAAGTTTTACCTTTCATTGCAGCTTTATATCCAACACCATTTATTTCTAATACTTTTTTAAATCCTTGAGTAAGACCTATTACTATATTATTAGCTAAAGCTCTGTAAGTTCCCCAATAAGCTCTTGAACTTCTATCATCACTTTTTGGAGTGAATACTACTTGATTGTCTTTAACTTCTACATTTACATGGCCTTTAAAATCAAGTTCTTTTTTTACATTTCCTTTAGTAAAACTAAGAACATTACCATCTACTTTAGCTGAAATTCCAGCTGGAATTTCAATTGGTTGTTTTCCTATTCTTGACATATTTTTCCTTTTTATTTGTCTAGGGAAAGCTTAAGCTTTCCGAATGCCATAAAAAGCATTAATTACCAAATAGTGCAAAGTACTTCGCCACCGATGCCTTCTTTATAAGCAACTTCATTGCTAATAACACCTTTGCTTGTACTTACAACTATTGTTCCATAACCGTTTTTAAATCTTTTGATTTCATCTTTACCACGGTAAACTCTACGACCAGGTTTGCTAACACGCTTTATTTCATTAATAACGCTTTTGCCTTTTTCATCATATTTTAAAACTACATTGATGAATTTCTTTTTATCTTCTTCAACAACGCTATAATCTTCAATATAACCTTTCGCTTTAAAAATATCAACAATAGATTCTACAACTTTTGAATGTAGTAATTTTGTTGTATCTAATTTACGAAGTGCTGCATTTCTAATACGAGTTAGTGAATCTGAAATTAAATCGTTAATCATAACTTCTCCTTACCAGCTAGCTTTCTTAAGACCAGGAATTAATCCTTCATTAGCCATTTTTCTTAGGCACACACGGCAAATTCCAAAATCTCTATATACTGAGTGTGGACGACCACAAATTTGGCATCTTGTATAAGCTCTAACTTTAAACTTAGCTGGACGAGCAGCTTTTGCTATCATTGATTTTTTTGCCATATTACTTTCCTTTTGTGAAAGGCACACCGAATAATTCTAATAATCTTAATGCCTCTTTATCGCTATTTGCTGTTGTTACAACATTTATATTCATACCATGGGTTCTTAAAATTTGGTCATATACAACTTCAGGGAACATTAATTGTTCATTTAAACCGAAGCTATAATTTCCACGACCATCAAAACCATCTCTACTTAGGCCTCTAAAGTCTTTAACTCTTGGTAATGCAATAGAAATTAACTTATCTAAAAACGCATACATATTGTCTTTTCTTAAAGTTACCATTACACCAACAGGGAAACCATCTCTTACTTTAAAACCAGCAACTGATTTTTTAGCTTTAGTTACAACTGCTTTTTGTCCTGAAATTAAACTAATTGTATCAACAATGCTTTGTAATACTTTTTGATCTTTAGTAAATTCAGCACCTAAACCAACGCTAATTACAATTTTTTCAATAGCAGGAATTAACATAGGATTTTTAATATCAAATTCTTTAGCAATAGCAGGCTTAATGCTATTAACATATTTTTCTTTTAATCTCATATTATGCCTCCACCTTTGCTACATTTGAAATATCCATAGGCATTTCCTTATTTACAAAACCACCTTGTGGATTTTGCTCGCTTGGTTTAACTGCTTTCTTAGCAATTTTGCAACCTTCAACGATTACTTGATTTTTCTTAGGAAAAACTGCCTTTACAACACCTGTTTTACCTTTATCATCACCTGCGATAATTTTTACATTATCACCTTTTTTAATTTTAAATTTAACAGCCATTATAAAACCTCCGGAGCTAGTGAAACAATTTTCATAAAGCCACCATATCTTACTTCTCTACCAACTGGCCCGAAAATACGAGTTCCAACTGGCTCTCTTTTAGCATCTAAAATAACTGCTGCATTTTCATCAAAACGAATTAATGAGCCATTTTCTCTTTGAACTTCTTTTTTAGTTCTTACGATTACAGCTTTAACTACTTGACCTTTTTTAATTTTACCATTTGGTAAAGCTTTTTTAACAGATGCAACTATAACATCACCTACAGTAGCATATCTTCTCTTGCTACCACCTAATACTTTTATACACATAATTTCTTTTGCGCCGCTATTATCAGCAACTACAAGCCTTGTAAAACTTTGAATCATTACTCAACTCCTGCTGCTAAGATTGTTTTAAGACGAAAAGATTTGCGTTTTGACAATGGTCTGCATTCAATTGCCACAACTGTATCGCCAACATTAGCAGTATTTTTTTCATCATGAACTAAATATTTTTTAAAGCGTTTTACAATCTTTCTATATCTTGGGTGAACAACTTTACGCTCAACTAGAACACTAACTGTTTTATCACCTGATTTTGCAACGATTACGCCTTGTATTTCTCTTTTAAAACTCATAATTAGCCCCTTATTTCATAGCTGATATTGCAGTATTGATTTTAGCAATATCTTTTCTTACTACGCGAAGCTCATTTGTATTTGTAAGCTGCATCGTTTTAAGCTTTTGTTTTAGTGTAAATAAAAGCACCTTTTTCTCTTTTAACATAGCATTTAATTCTTCTGCTGTTTTATCTTTTAGCTCAGTATATTTCATTTTCACTCTCTCTTGTAACGAACTTAGTTTTAAATGGTAATTTACTCATAGCAAGTGCAAGAGCTTCTCTAGCCATATCTTCACTAACGCCTGTCATTTCAAAAAGAATTCTGCCTGGTTGAATATTCATTACCCATTCTTCAACACTACCTTTACCTTTACCCATCCTTGTTTCAAGTGGTTTTTTAGTTAAAGGTTTATCTGGGAATACTCTTATCCATGATTTACCTTGTCTTTTAACATGACGAGTTAGAGCAATACGAGCTGCTTCAATTTGGCGTGAATTAACTCTACCACCCTCAGTAGCTTTTAAAGCATAATCACCTAGAGCAAGTTTTGTGCCACGGCAAGCATAGCCACGATTGCGGCCTTTCATCATTTTTCTAAATTTTGTTCTTTTTGGCATCAACATAATTATTTACCTCTTCTGGTTCTTCTTGTCTTCTTTGCTGCTGGCTCTTCAGTTTTATCAGCTTGAACACCTTTATGTAATACCTCACCTTTGAATATCCATACTTTAATACCTATGTTTCCATAAGTTGTATGAGCTTCAGCAAAACCATAATCAATTTTTGCTCTTAAAGTATGTAAAGGCACACGACCTTCAAGATACCACTCTGTTCTAGCCATTTCAGCACCACCTAAACGACCTGCAACGCTAACTTTAATACCTTTTGCTCCTGCTTTTTGTGCATTTTGAATAACTTTTTTCATAGCACGGCGGAAAGCAACACGCTTTTCAAGTTGAGTTGCAACACTTTCTGCTGCTAATTGAGCTGATGCATTAGCACGACGCTCTTCTTTAATATTAAGATTTACTTCTTTATTGATAATTTTTTGTAGTTTTGTTTTAATTACTTCAACATCACTACCTTTTTTACCAATGATAATTCCAGGACGAGCTGCAACTACAGTAACTCTTAATTTCTTAGCAGTTCTTTCTATTATTATTTGACTAACGCCTGCATAGTATAGCTCTTTTTTAAGAAAAGCACGGATTTTATAATCTTCGCCTATGCTTTGTGCTAAACTAGCTTTAGCTGGAAACCATCTTGATTCCCAATTTCTATTAATTCCTAGTCTAAGACCGATCGGATTTACTTTTTGTCCCATTTTAGCTTTCCTTACTTTCAGTTTTTGCTCTGCTTACTTCAACCATAATATGAGCAGTTGGTTTTCTAATGCGACTTGCACTACCTCTTGCTCTTGGTCTAATTCTTTTTAGAACTGCACCTGCATCAACACGGCATGAACTTACTACAACTTCACTTGGCTCATATCCACCATTTGCAACAGCACTTGAAATTGCATTAGAAATGTATTTTGCTGCTTTATTTGGCATAAATTTTAAACTAGCCATTGCTAATTCAGCATTCATTCCTTGAACTTCTCTTGCTAATAACCTTGCCTTAGTTGGTGATAGTCTTATGAATTTAATTAATGCTTTACTCATCTACTACCCCTTATTTTCCAATTTTCTTCTGCACAGAACCTTTGTGGCCTTTAAATGTGCGAGTTGGTGCAAATTCACCTAATTTATAACCTATGTGATTTTCAGTTACATATACTGGAATAAAGCTTTTACCATTATGAACGTTAAAAGTAAGACCGATCATATCAGGAGTTATAGTGCTTCTTCTTGACCAAGTTTTAATTGGTTTATTATCGTTAGCTTTTTTTGCTGCGATAACTTTTTTCATAACATGAGAATCAACAAAAGGACCTTTTTTTAATGATCTAGCCATCTTATTTTCCTTTTCTTCTTGATATTATTAGCTTATCGCTAGCCTTTTTACGGCGAGTCTTAGCACCTTTAGTTGGTTTACCCCAAGGTGTAACTGGGTGACGACCTGAGTTCTTTTTACCCTCACCACCACCATGCGGGTGATCTACTGGGTTCATTGCACTACCACGAGTTTGTGGGCGAATACCTCTATGTCTATTGCGTCCTGCTTTACCGATTGTAACGTTAGCCCAATCTTCATTACCAACTTCACCAATACTAGCCATACATTCAGCTAATACTCTTCTCATTTCACCTGATTGTAAGCGAACGATTACATATTTTTCTTCTTTACCCATTAATTGAGCAAAAGAACCTGCTGAACGAATCATTTGTCCACCTTTACCTGGTTTTAACTCAAGGTTATGGATAATTGTACCTACAGGAATTGATTTTAATTTCATAGCATTTCCTGGTTTAATATCTAAACCTTCAGCAGCTGAACAAACAATGTCATTTACTGCTAAACCACGAGGTTGGATAATATATCTTTTTTCACCATCTTTATAAGCAATTAATGCGATACGGCAATTTCTGTATGGGTCATACTCAATAGCTTCTACACGACCTTCAATTCCAAATTTATTTCTTTTGAAATCAATGATACGATATAGTTTTTTAGCACCTGCTTCTTTATGGCGACTTGTTATTCTTCCGTTGTTATTTCTACCTGCTGCAGCTGGAAGTTTTACAAGTAATGAGCGAACACTAGCTTTTGCTGTAATATCATCGCTACTTACACCTGTAATATATCTTCTGCTTGGGGTATATGGTTTATAAGTTTTAATAGCCATCTTAGCCTTCCTTATTCTCTAAACTAGCACCCTCAGGTAGCTTTACATAAAACTTTTTAAAGTCACTTCTTTGGCCTTCAATTCCTCTAAATCTTTTAACTTTTCCATCCATTCTTAATGAATTTATTTTTAAAGGAACGATACCAAAATATTCTCTTAACACTTGCTTTAGACCATTTTTTGTCATTTTAGGGCTAGCTTGAATAACTACTACGCCACTTTCTTGAAGGCCTAAAGTTTTTTCTGTATAAACTATATTTTTTATATCTGTGATATCAGCCATCTTAGCCCTCTTTCGTAATTGATGCTAAAGCATCTTTTTCAATAATAACTGAGTTAAATATACTTAATAAATAAGCATTTACTTCAGTAATATCAACAACATAACAATTTGCAAGATTTCTAAATGCTAATAATGTTTTTTCATCTAATAATGATTTAACTATTAAAGCATCTTTAACACCTATTTTATTAATCATAGCTCTTGCATCTTTTGTTTTACCACTTTCAATAACTATATTATCTACTGCAAATATTGCGTTTGCATTTGCTTTATCAGCTAAAGCTCTTTCAAATGCTAATCTCTTTTGCTTTTTATTTACTTTTTGAAAATAGTTTCTATTATTTGTTGGACCAAATGCAACTGCACCACCTACCCATACGTTAGTTCTAGTTGAACCTGCACGAGCACCGCCACGACCTTTTTGTCTCCATGGTTTTTTACCACCACCGCTAACATCACTTCTACCTTTAGTATGAGCTGTATTTGCTCTCATGCTAGCTTGATATGATTTTACATATAAATAAAGGTTATGAGGATTTACTTCAGCGTATCTTGCTGGTAAATCAAGCTCGCTAGCTTTTTCAAATTTATCGTTTAATACGCATACTTTCATTTTACAATCCTTACTTTACCCATTGCACCATTATAACCTGCAACGCTACCTTTTAATACTAAAACACCATTTTCAGCGTCAAATGAAACAACTTCATTTTTAACAGTAACTAATTCATTACCAAAATGACCCGCCATTTTGCGTCCTTTTTGAACACGACCTGGCCACTCGCGGTTACCTATAGAACCTGAGCGTCTGTGAAAACGGCTACCATGACTTGCTGGACCACCTGCAAATCCGTGTCTTTTAATAACACCTGCAAAACCTCTACCTTTTGAATTAAAGCTTACTTTTAAAACTTTTGCTTCAGCTAAAGGTGTAGTGTCAATGTCGCCTGCTTCTTTATTTGCTACTTCTAAACTAGCAAATTTGTTAAACTCTGCACTTAGGCTGTATTTTTTTTGCTGACCTGCTATGCACTTGTTTTGATGTTTACCTTGTGCGTAAGCAACGATAGCTTTACCATCTTTAAGTTCGCAAACTTTTGTTTTTACTAACTTAAGTAATGTTACAGGAGTGCTAGATGTGTTAATTGTTCTACTCATTCCGATTTTTTCAACAATATATTCCATACTCTATCCTTACTTGCCCATTGCACGAACTTCAACATTAACTTCTGGTGCCAAATCAAGCTTTGTTAAGCTATCAACGGTGTCAGTAGTAGCAGCCAAAATATCAATCATACGAGCGTGAATTCTCATTTCAAATTGTTCTCTTGAATCTTTATTGATGTGCGGAGATCTTAAAACGGTATAACGCTTTATTTTTGTAGGCATTGGCACTGGACCTCTAATTTCAGCACCAGTTCTCTTAACGGCTTCAACAATTGCCGCAACTGTACGATCTAGAACCCTATGGTCATAAGCTTTTAACTTTAACCTAATTCTTTCCATAATTTTTCCTTTTAAAAGAACTCGTTGGCATTTAAGCCAACCCATTAAAGAACATGTGATAAGTATCACAAAAACTAAAATAGGTTCGCAAGTGTATTTAATATAAGTTTATTTGTCAAGAAAAAATAAATTTTTTCATATTTTTTGTCTTTTTTAAAAAGATAAAAATAAAAATTATAAACTATAAAATACTAAATTTATTTTAAAATATACTAATATAAATTTTTACTCATTATGATAAGATATATACAAAAATATATCTAAAAAAGCAAAAATTAGAAAATTATTAATAATACTTAGTATGAAACAAAATCACTAATAAAAATTAATAATCAATAAAATAGTATTTTGTATAAAATCTATTTGCTGATATAAGCAACAAGTATTAAATCTCAAAAAATTAATAAAAATTTTAATACTTGTTAAAACTATATATAATTTATTGAATAATAATTTTTTCCGAATTTTTATTTTAAATTCGGAAAAAATTAAATCATAAATTTTTACAATACTTTATTATCTTGTAATAG
>NZ_JAHCZC010000302.1:0-385 GCF_018501135.1 Campylobacter sp. 2018MI13
CTAAACGAATGACACAGTTGACGCTCTGGAATCAGGTCAGCTGATTGCCGGTGTCTGGCATCTGACAAGAGGCGCTGATATCTGCCATAACGGTGAAGCAGAAGTACTAACTGGGCCGTTACAGCCACCGGTTTAAATGACTTAAACCTTATCAGGGCTGCCATCAGGCAGCCTTTTTTATTTCCCCTCATAACTGAGAGGACCCACACAACCAGAGGGGGATGAATGTCCGAACCGGTATCCAGTGCGACAGTGTTGGCTGGTGGATTAATGGGGGCCAGTGTATTCGGTCTGGCAACCGGAACTGATTATGGTGTGGTATTCGGTGCTTTTGCCGGCGCGGTGTTTTATGTCGCCACGGCAACCAACATCGGACGCATCAGGC
>NZ_JAHCZC010000303.1:0-384 GCF_018501135.1 Campylobacter sp. 2018MI13
GGCGATGGCCGGGCGGGTTTTGCGGCAGAGGCCGGGCTGTTCGGCGAACTCGATGGCGATGCCGCGCATGCTGCGCACTTCGTTGTGGCCAGGGGCGACGGTCATGCGGATGCCGAGCTGATCGCGCATGCGTTGTTGCACGCGCTCGAGATCGTCCAGGCTCTGCACGTTTTCCAGGCGTTCGAGCAAGCGGCGTTCCTCGTGACGGGTCAGCATGAGAATGCGTACGTCGCCGCCGGATGTTTCCAGTAGCTCGTCACGCCGGCAGGTGCAGGTGCCGGGCGGGCAGGATGGGCGGAGCGGCGGCAGGCTATTCATGGCTTTCGATCATAGCCAAGCCAGCGCAATGCGCACAGCCAGTGGCGTTGTGCCTGCGCGGAGATG
>NZ_JAHCZC010000304.1:0-384 GCF_018501135.1 Campylobacter sp. 2018MI13
ATGTTTTGCCTTCGGAATTCAATTTTATTTTTGATCCCTTCTTCAATCCAGAACGTTTGAATGAGTCGTCAAGCAAGACATCGCCTGATTTTGTCGGAAAATTTTTGATGTCTTTTGCAATGAAACTGTTTTTTTCAAGACCGATGAAGTTGGCACTCGTATTTTTCATTTTTTTGTGCTTGGATACAACGGATGCCTGTCCGAGAAGCGTTTCCTTATTGGTTAAATGCAGTGCGCTGATTTGTTCGTATGTGATTAAAGATTGACGCTGGTTTACGTTCGCGTCTTTGTTCAATGCGATTCATTTGAAATTCCAGCTGTCGATTGCCGCAGTGTTTTGACTTCCCAATCCTTGTGCAAGTCCTGTCAAGATAAAGATGAGCC